>CAUJIL010000118.1 GCA_963204845.1 Pseudomonadota bacterium
CGGCCGCCAGGCCGTAGAAGAACGCGTGCGTGGGCAGCACCGATACGTCGCCGTAGCGGCTGCGATGCGCCGCGTAGGCAGTGTGCACCTTCGGGTACATCAGGTACGAGGCGAGGTCGGTGTCGCCGATGCGATGGCCGGTCGCCGCTTCGGCCTGTGCGCGCGCCGCCTCCAGATCGACCGCCGGCAGGTGTTCGCCGGGGCGTCCGGACAGCGGCGGCGCGCCGTTCAGCACCTTCTTCTGCAGCGCGGGCGGGAAGCCGTCGGGCGGGAAGCCGAGTTCACCCTTCATCAGCGAGATCACCGACTCCGGGAAGTCGATCGCGCGTGAGGGATCCTCGATGTCCCGCGGGCTCAGTCCGTTGGTGACCATCAGCAACGCGAGGTCTCCGACCACCTTCGAGGTGGGCGTGACCTTGATGATATCGCCGAACAGGCGGTTCACGTCGGCGTACGCGCGCGACACCTCGCTCCAGCGGTGTTCGATGCCCATCGCACGGGCCTGTTCGCGCAGGTTCGTGTACTGCCCGCCGGGCATCTCGTGGCGGTACACATCGGAGGTGCCCGCACGCAGGTCCGACTCGAACGGCGCGTACTGGCGGCGTACGCCCTCCCAGTACTGCGACACGTCCTGCAGTGCCTGCGCATCGATGCCGGGATCGCGCGCGGTGCCGGCCAGCGCGGCGGCGATCGCGCCGAGGTTCGGCTGCGAGGTCAGCCCGCTCATCGCGTCGAGCGCGCCGTCGACCGCGTCGCAGCCGGCCTCCACCGCCGCCAGCACCGAGGCGGCGGCGATGCCGCTGGTGTCGTGGGTGTGGAAGTGGATCGGCAGGCTGGTCTCCTGTTTCAGCGCCCGCACCAGTTCGCGCGCCGCGCGCGGCCGGCAGACCCCGGCCATGTCCTTGATCGCGAGGATGTGCGCGCCGGCCGCCTCGAGCTGCCGGGCCAGGCGGAGGTAATAGTCCAGTCCGTACTTCGGACGCGAGGTGTCGAAAATGTCGCCGGTGTAGCAGATCGCGGCCTCGCAGAGCGCGCCGGATTCGAGTACCGCGTCCATCGCCACGCGCATGTTGTCGATGGAGTTCAGCGAATCGAAGACGCGGAACAGGTCGACTCCCTCGCGCGCGGCCTGGTGCACGAAGTGGCGCACGACGTTGTCGGGATAATTGGTGTAGCCGACCGCGTTGGAGGCACGCAGCAGCATCTGCAGCAGCACGTTCGGGGTGGCCGCGCGCAGGCATTGCAGGCGCTCCCAGGGATCCTCCTTGAGGAAGCGCAGCGCGACGTCGAAGGTCGCGCCGCCCCAGCACTCGAGCGAGAACAGCCCGGGCAGCATGCGGGCGTAATACGGCGCGATCTCGAGCATGTCGTGGCTGCGCAGGCGGGTGGCGAACAGCGACTGGTGCGCGTCACGCATGGTGGTGTCGGTGAGCAGCACCGGACCGTGGCTGCGCATCCAGGCGGCGAATTTCACCGGCCCCAGTTCGCGCAGGCGGTCGCGGCTGCCGGGGGGCGGGTCCAGCGAGAGGTCGCAGCGCGTGGCCGGCGGACGCAGGGGACGCGGCAGCGGCAGGCGCGGCAGCGTGCGGCCGGCGAGCTCGGGGTTGCCGTTGACGATCACCTCGCCGAGGAACTTCAGCAGCCGCGATGCGCGGTCGCGCCGGCGGCGGAAGCGGAACAGCTCCGGGGTCTCGTCGATGAAACGCGTGGTGCATTCGCCGGAGCGGAACAGCGGGTGCGCGACCACGTTCTCGAGGAACAGCAGGTTCGACGACAGTCCGCGCACCCGGAACTCGCGCAGCGCGCGGTCCATGCGCCGCGCGGCCTCGTCCGGGCTGTGGCCCCAGGCCGTGACCTTGACCAGCAGCGAGTCGTACCACGGCGTGATCACCGCGCCGGCGTACGCGGTGCCGCCGTCGAGGCGGATGCCGAAACCGGCCGGGCTGCGGTAGGCGGCGATGCGGCCGTAGTCGGGCGTGAAGTTGTTCTCCGGGTCCTCGGTGGTGACGCGGCACTGCAGCGCGGTGCCGTTCAGGCGCACATCGTCCTGCGCGGGGACGTAGGAGTCCTCCTCGCCGATGCGCGCGCCCTCGGAGATGCGGATCTGCGCCTTCACGATGTCCACCCCGGTCACCATCTCGGTGACGGTGTGCTCGACCTGGATGCGCGGGTTGACCTCGATGAAGTAGAAGTTGTCGGTGTCCGCGTCGAGCAGGAACTCGACCGTGCCGGCGTGGGTGTAGCCGGCCGCACGCGCGAGCCTGAGTGCCGACTCGCACAGCGCGGCGCGGCGTTCGTCGGTGAGATACGGTGCCGGAGCGCGCTCGACGACCTTCTGGTTGCGGCGCTGCACCGAACAGTCGCGCTCGAACAGGTGCACCAGCTGGCCGTGCCGGTCGCCCATCACCTGCACCTCGACGTGGCGCGCGCGGCGCACCAGCTTCTCGAGGTAGAGCTCGTCGTTGCCGAAGGCGCTCGCCGCCTCGCGGCGCGCGACCTCCATCGCCGGCGCCAGCTCCTGCGCGCTGGCGACGACGCGCATGCCGCGCCCGCCGCCACCCCAGCTGGCCTTCAGCATCAATGGGTAGCCTACGGCGGCGGCCAATGCCTGCGCGGCGGCGGCGTCGTGGGGCAGGGCACCGGTCGCGGGCACCACGGCAACGCCGGCGCGCTCGGCGAGCGCGCGGGCCGACACCTTGTTGCCGAGCAGGCGCATCACGGCGGCGTCCGGCCCGATGAACGTGATGCCCGCGCGCGCGCAGGCCTCCGCGAAATCGGGGTTCTCGGACAGGAAGCCGTAGCCGGGGTGGATCGCGTCGACGTGCGCTTCCTTCGCGATCCGGACGATGTCGGCGATATCGAGATAGGCCGCGATCGGCGTGCGTTCCGCCCCGACCAGATAGGACTCGTCGGCCTTGAAGCGGTGCAGCGCGAAGCGGTCTTCCCGCGAATAGATCGCGACCGTGCGTATGCCCATTTCGCTCGCGGCACGCAGCACGCGGATGGCGATCTCGGAACGGTTGGCGACGAGGAGGCTGCGGATGGGTTTCATGTGGTGTCACTCGCTGCAGCGGGTCGGCACCCGCTGAAAGGTTGTTTTAATGATTAAAATAAACACCTTTTATTACTTTGACACGAAGTGCGACATTTGGGAACACCCTGCGCCCGTGGTTGCGCAAAAGCAAACACGGTGCGCAGTTCCTCCCCATGGGTCGCAACCGGCGACTCCCCGCGTGCCACCACTGGCTATACTCCTCCCGCCACAGCCCGGTTCGGAGGAGGGTGTCATGACCACACTGACCGACGGCGAGCAGTTGATGCTCGAACTGGTGAATCGGGCCCGCCTCGATCCGCTCGCGGAGGCGGCGCGCTACGGGATCGGGCTGAACGACGGTCTGGACCCGGGCACGATTGCGGCCACGCCGAAGGCGCCGCTCGCGCCGAACGACCTGCTGCGCAGCGCCTCGCGCACACACAGCGAGTGGATGCTGGCCACCGACACCTTCTCCCACGCCGGCGAGGGTGGATCCTCGCCCGGTGACCGCATGGGCGATGCCGGCTACGTGTTCAGCGGCTCGTGGACCTGGGGCGAGAACATTTCGTGGCGGGGTACCACCGGAGACGTGGACGTGGGAGCCTTCGTGCTGGCACAGCACGAAGGCCTGTTCCGCAGCTCCGGGCATCGCGTGAACACGCTGAACGACGCGTTCCGCGAGGTCGGCGTCGGTTCGATCATCGGTGTCTACACCAGTTCGGGAACCGACCTGAACGCGCAGATGACGACCATCGGCTTCGCGAAGTCCGGGACCTCGATCTTCGTCACCGGCGTGCTGCACGACGATGCCGATGCCGATGGCTTCTACGATATCGGCGAGGGGCGCGGTGGCGTCGGCATCACGCTGAGCGCCACCAGCGGTGGCGCGAGCGACAGCGACACCAGTGCCGCGGCCGGTGGTAACGCGGACGGGCTCGCCGCCGCGAGCGGCCTGTATACGCTTGGCTTCAGCGGCGGCGGGCTGGCGACGCCGGTGAGCGTGAAACTGACGCTCGCGGGTCAGAACGTGAAGGTCGATCTGGCCGGCGGCCTGACGGTACGCAGTTCCGCCGACGTCGAGCTGGTGTCGGGAGCGCGCAATGCAAAACTGCTCGGGATCCAGGACATCGACGCGAGCGGCGACGAGGGTGCCAACGCGCTGCGCGGCAATGCCGGCGCGAACCGACTGGCCGGCAACGACGGCAACGACACGCTGACCGGCGCAGCCGGCAGCGATACGCTGGAAGGCGGTGCCGGCGCCGACGTCTATTTCGTGACCGGCGGTGACGTGATCACCGAGTCGGCGGGCGGGGGCTGGGACCGCGTCGTTTCCGCGGTGTCGTGGACGCTTGCCGCCGAGGTGGAGAATCTGCTCGGCAGTGGCAGCGCGAACGTCAGTCTCAACGGCAACGCACTGGCGAACACGATCGCGGGCAACGCCGGGCACAACGTGATCGGCGGGCTGAAGGCCAACGACTCGCTGACCGGTGGCGCGGGCAACGACACCCTGCAGGGTGGCGAGGGTTACGATTCACTGGCCGGCGGCAGTGGTGACGATGTGCTGATCGGCGGCGCCGGTCGCGATCAGCTCACCGGTGGTGCCGGCGCGGACGTGTTCGTGTTCAACAGCGCGCTGGTGGTGGGCGCGAACGTCGATACGCTGACCGACTTCTCGGGCGGCGACGACACGCTGCGCCTGGACGCGGACGTGTTCGGCGCGTTCACGGCCGGTGTTGCCGTGACTGCGGCACAGTACCTGGCCGCACCCGGTGCGACCGCGGCCGCCGACGCCCTGCAGCGGCTGGTGTTCGACACGAGTTCGGGCTCGCTCTACTACGACGCCGATGGCGCCGGCGGCGTCGCGGCGATCAAGTTCGCGATCTTCGGCACCACCACGCACCCGGTTCCCGGCATCGAGGATTTCACGATCGTGGCGTGAGCGCTGCGGGGCGCGCCACGCGGCACGATCAGATGATGATCGTGCCGCCATCGACGTGAATCACCTGCCCGGTGATCCAGCGCCCGTCGGCGGAAACCAGCGAACCGACCGCATCGGCAATGTCCTCCGGTTGCCCCATGCGTCCCATCGCGGCCACAGACGCTCCGTAGCGGCGCAGCGCCTCGGCGTCGCCGCCGAGCAGCATCGGGGTGTCGGTCATGCCGGGCGATACCACGTTCACGGTGACGCCGCGCGGCGCGAGTTCGCGTGCCAGCACCTTCGAGAAGCCCTCGACCGCCATCTTGCTGCCCACGTACAGCGCCATATTGACGCCGTTGGTCACCGTCGCGCCGGTGGAGATGTTCACGATGCGCCCACCGTCCTCGATGGTGCGGGCGGCCTCGCGGCACATCATGAAGGTGCCGCGCGCGTTGACGCCGAAGGTGAAGTCGAAATGGCTCATCGGGATGTCGCGGAACGGCTTCAGATGGCCGATGCCGGCGTTGTTGACGACCACGTCGATGCGACCGCAGCGCGCGCGCGCGGCGGCGAAGAACGCGATCACCGCGTCCTCGTTGGCAATGTCGACCCGTTCGGACCACGCGACGCCGCCGCCATCGACGATCGCACGCACGGTGGCGTCGGCGCCGTCGGCGGAGCGCGCGTAACCGGCGACGACCGTGAAACCGTCGCGCGCGAGGCGCAACGCGATCGCCTGCCCGATGCCGGTGCCGGCGCCGCTCACCAGCGCGACGCGGCCCTCGTTCGACCCGCTTTGTTGTGCTGCGTCCATCGCTTCAGCCCAGCGTCTTCGCGTCGCGCAGCGCCGCGATCTTCGCCTCGTCGTAGCCGAGCACCTCGCGCAGCACCTGTTCGTTGTGCTGGCCGGCGGATGGTGCCCAGGCGGGCTCCGGGAGTGCCTCGCCGAGGAAGTTCACCGGAAAGCCGAGCATGTCGGCACCGTGGCTCTGGTGCGGCATGACCTTGAAGCGCGCCTGGAACTGAGGGTCCTCGATGATATTCTCGGGCGTGTTGACGGGCGCGATCGGGGTGTTCGCGCGGTTGCCGAATTCGATCCATTCCGCGCTGGTCCTGGACTTGAAGATATCGCGCAGGATCGCCTGCAACTCGCGGTTGCCGCGCGCGTGGTCGGCGTACTTCGAGCCGGGCCACTTCTCGAACAGGTCCGTGCGGCCCAGGCCTTCGCAGAAGTTCTTCCAGAACGCCTGCTCCGAGGCCATGAACAGTACGTGGCCGTCCTTCGATTCGTACATCTGGTAACGCACGCCTTCCTTCATGCCACGGGTCGCGACCGGCCGGCGCTGGTAGCCGTCGGCCTTGTTGCCCGTCACCACGTCCTCGGGGCGGCGGTACGCCATGTAGCTCTCGATGCGGTACCAGTCGAAGGCTGCCGCGGCGTCGCTCTGCGCGAGTTCCATGAAGCAGCCCTCGCCGGTTTCGCGCGCACGCAGCACGCCGGCCAGCACCGCCAGCCCGCCGAACAACGGTGCGGCGTTGATGCCGACGCTGACGTGCTCGGGGATGTGGCAGAAGCCCTGGTCGTCGTAGGCGGGGGTCACGGCGCCCGACCAGGTGTCGTAGGCGATGCCGTGCGAGGGCATGTCCTTGTACGGCCCGCTCATGCCGTAGCCGGAGACGGTGATGAACACGATCTTCGGATTGACCTTCTTCAGTTCCTCGTAACCGAGGCCGAAGCGCGCCAGCGCGCCGGGCTTCGAGGCCTCGATCACCACGTCGGCATCCTTGACCAGGTCGCGGTAGATCTGGCGCGCCTCTTCCTGGCGCAGGTCGAGCGTGATGCTCTTCTTGCCGCGGTTCAGGTGCAGGTGCATCAGCGAGACGCCTTCGACGATCGGCCAGGTCATCTCGCGGATGTAGTCGCCCGCCGGTGTCTCGACCTTGATCACGTCGGCGCCGAGGTCGACGAAGGCGGTGGTGATCGCGGCCGGTCCGAGGATCGAGCTTTCGATCACGCGCAGGCCGGCGAGAGGTGCTGCTTTGTTCATGGCGTTTCCTTCACAGTGCGGTTGGTCGGTTCGGGAGCGGGTCGGGCCGCGGCAGCCGTCGCGCGTGTGGGCTGATCGATGGGGCGATGATCGCGCAAGTCGCGCGCACCGGGAAGCGCCGCATGCGTGGTGCGGGGCGCCGATCGGGCCGATTTCATTTCATTTCGGGTCATGCCGGCGGAGTCCCGGTGGACGGGGCCTGCTCGCGCAGGAAGCGCAGGAACTCCTGCGCGAGCACCGACAGGCGCTTCTCCGCCGGGTGCACCACGTACCAGTGCCGGCGCAGCGGAAAGTGCGCCACGTCGAGTTCGGTGATGCCGCTGTCGTGCGCGTCGGCGGCGAGCGCGTGCCGCGACACCACCGCGACCCCGAGGCCGCCGAGCACGGCCTGCTTGATCGCTTCGTTGCTCGCGAATTCCATCCGCGTGCGTGCCTGCAGATCGCTGGCGGCGAGCAACGCCTTGAGCGCCATGCGGGTGCCCGAGCCGGCCTCGCGCATCAGGAACGGTTCCTCGACGAGGCGCCCCAGCGCGATCCGGCGGCGACCGGCCAGCGGGTGGTCGTCGCGCGCGATCACCACCAGTTCGTTGTCGAGGAAGGCTTCGGCGACCACGTTCATCGCCTGCGGCGGCCGGCCCATCACGCACAGGTCGTCGGCGTTGTGCTCGAGGCGAGCGATGACCTCGGCGCGCGTGCCCACCTTGAGTTCGGCGTCCACTCCCGGATAGCGCGCGCAGAACACCCCGAGCAGGCGCGGCATGAAATACTTGGCCGTCGTGACCGCCGACAGCCGCAGCCGACCCTGCTTGAGTCCCTTCAGGTCGGCCACCAGCATCGCGAAACGGTCGAGTGTTTCGAGCACCGAGCTCGCGGCGCTGTAGAGTTCTCGCCCGGCATCGGTAAGATAGAGGCGTCGGCCGACGTACTCGAGCAGCGGGGTGCCGACGCTGTCCTCCAGATTCCGGATCTGGACCGACACCGCCGGCTGCGTGAGGTGCAACTCCCCGGCCGCGCGGCTGTAGCTCTCGTTGCGCGCCACGCAGGCGAACAGTTCGAGCTGGCGCAGGCTGATGTGCGGGCGAGCGGGGCGGTCGTTGTGTTGCATGGCGTGGGTCGGGACGCCTCAGGCGCGTGCTGCCGGGAGGGCATTTGTCATATTTGCGATGATCAATGCTGCTGGTATCATGCATATACTATCTTATATGGATGGAGTTGGCACGCCAGCCCGCCGACGAATCCAGGAACCGGAGTTCCCATGACCCAAGCGCTGTTTCAGTCGGAACTGCACGGCCTGCCGTTGCTGGCCCGTGGCAAGGTGCGTGACATCTACGAGGCGGGGCCCGGGCACCTGCTGATCGTGACCACGGACCGGTTGTCGGCCTTCGACGTGGTGTTGCCCACCCCGATCCCCGGCAAGGGCAAGGTGCTGAACGCGCTGTCGAATTTCTGGTTCGCGCGCCTCGGCGGCGTGGTCGCCAACCACCTGTGCGAGCTGACGCCGGACGATGTGCTGTCGGACCCCGCCGAGCGCCGCCAGGTCGCCGGTCGCGCGGTGGTCGTGAAGCGCTACCGCACGCTGCCGATCGAGGCGATCGTGCGCGGTTACCTGGTCGGCTCCGGCTGGAAGGAGTACCGCACCGGCGGCACCGTCTGCGGCATCGCCCTGCCCGCGGGGTTGCGCGAGGCAGACCGCCTGCCGCGCACGCTGTTCACGCCCTCGACCAAGGCCGAGGCCGGCGCGCACGACGAGAACATCAGCTTCGAACAGGCGGTGGGGCTGCTGGGGCGCTCGCTGGCCGAGCAGGTGCAACGCGTCGCCATCGCGCTGTACGAGGAAGCCGCCGCGTATGCTCGCGCGAAAGGCATCATCATCGCCGATACCAAGTTCGAGTTCGGCACCGACGACTCCGGCGCGCTGGTGCTGATCGACGAGGCGCTGACGCCGGATTCCTCGCGCTTCTGGCCGGCCGACGCCTGGCAACCGGGCAGCAACCCGCCGAGCTTCGACAAGCAGTACGTGCGCGACTGGCTCGAGAGCAGCGGCTGGAACAAGCAGCCCCCGGCGCCGCAGTTGCCGGCCGAAGTCGCCGAGCGCACCGCCGCGAAGTACCGCGAGGCGCTGCAGCGCCTGACCGGTACCGACATCGATTGAGTCCCGCCCCGTCGGCGCGCCCGATCGCGCGCCGGCGCCCACCGCACGGAGGAGTACCCGCATGAACGGCGCCAAGCCACTGGTAGGCATCCTGACCGGCAGCCCCAACGACCTGCCAACCGTCGTGAAGGTGCGCGACACGCTCACCGAACTCGGCATCCCCAGCGAGATCATCGTCGCCTCCGCCCACCGCACGCCCGACAAGGTGCTGGCGTACATCCGCCACGCGCACGACAACGGCGTCAAGGTGCTGATCGG
>CAUJIL010000119.1 GCA_963204845.1 Pseudomonadota bacterium
CATGCCGGTCTCGGCGATCGCGCCGGGCAGGATCGCGTTGACGCGGATGCCGTCGGGACCCAGATCGTTCGCCGCGCTGCGCGTGAGGCCGCGGATCGCCCACTTCGACATGCCGTAGATCGCGTGGTGCGGAAAGCCGAGCATGCCGGCCAGCGACGACAGGTTGATGATCGAGCCGCCGCCGGCCTCGCGCATCATCGGCGCCACACGGCTGATCCCCAGCCAGCTGCCGAACACATTGATGTCGAGCAGCTTGCGCACCTGCTCGGGACCGGCCGCGTCGACCGCGCCGATGAAGTAGATCGCGGCATTGTTCAGCAGCACATTCGCCGGACCGAAGGCGGCGCGCGTCGCCGCGACGACCTCGTCCCAGCTCTCGGCGCGGCTCACGTCGTGGCGCACGAAGCGCGCCGCGTCGCCGAGTTCGGCGGCCAGCGCCCGGCCCTCGTCCTCGGCGAGATCGGTGAGCACCACGCGCGCGCCCGCGGCGACGAAAGCGCGGGCGTGCGTGGCGCCCATGCCGCGCGCCGCGCCGGTGATGATCGCGATCTTGCCGTCGAGTCGGCCGCCGTGGTGGTTCATGTCGGGTGTCCTTGGTCGTGCGTGGAGGGGGCAGTATAGTGCGGTCCGAAGCGGCGGAAGGACACCTCGTGCCGCGTGGCCGGGAAGGAGCGCTCGCATGATCGTGTTGCAGGACCGGATCGAGGTGCCGGCGCATGCGCTGGGCGCGCTGCGCGCGCTGCTGCACGGGCGCTATCTGCCCGGGGCGCGGGCGCGCGGCCTGACGCTCGCGGACGAAGCGGTGTCACCGCCGCTGGTTCCCACGCACGGCGAGGCCACGCTGTGGCTGCGCTGGACGCTGCCGGACCTGGGTGCGTGGTGGGCGATGCGCGCGGCGGCCGGCGCGCCCGCGGTGGCTGCGTTCTGGGCCGAGGTCGATGCGCTCGGCGGGCGGCGCGAGCGGGTGGTGCTCGGTGGCTACGACGCGCTGCCCGCGCCCGAGGACGTCGCCGCCAACGCCGTCACGCCCTCGCTGTGGCGCGAGACCGCGCAACTGTACCTGCGCGAGGATGCGGACGGCACGGCACGCGAGCGCCTCGAGGCCGTACTCGGCGACGCCGCCGCGCGGTTGCCCGGGCTGCTCGGCGCGAGTCTGGTGCCGAACATGGTCGCCGACTACGGCGCCGGCCATTACACGTGGGATCTGCTGTACCGCGATCGCGCGGCGGCACGCGAGGCACAGGCCGACGCCTGGTGGCGCGCCACGCTGTTGCCCGCGCTCGACGCGGCGTGTGGCGCGCGCTGCGCGCTCGGGCTGCACACGCTCGGCGCGGGGGCGCGTGACCCGCAACTTGGCGGCGGCGTAAAACGCACCGCGCTGTTCCGGCTGCTGCCCGCGGTGGACGCCGCCACGCGTGCGCGCTTCGAGCGCGACCTGCTCGACATGCCGGCCTACATTCCGGCGATCCGCAACTGGCGCCTCAGTCGTGCCGAGGCGCTCGACTGGGACGCCCCCGCGGTCGCGCCGTGGAACTACGTCTGGGAACAGGAGTTCGCCGGTCTCGACGGACTCACCGGTCCCTACATGGTGCACCCGCACCACTGGGCACATGTCGACCGCTGGTTCGATCCGGAGTCGGGTGTGCAGGCCATCGATACCGCGCTCTGCCACGCGTTCTCGCCGCTGGCGCGCGCGATCGTCACGCGCTGAAACGCGCTCACAGAAGGAGAGACGACCGCATGTTCGCGATGATCATCAACGAAACGGGTGGACCGGAAGTGATGCGTTTCGGCGCGATCGCCACGCCCGAGCCGGGGCCGGGCGAAGTGCGCATCCGCGTCGCGTACGCGGGCGTCAACCCGGCCGACTGGAAGAACCGCGAGGGCTATCTGGCGGCGTTCCGGCCCTACACCTTCCCGTACATCGTCGGCTTCGACGCCGCCGGGGTAGTCGAGAAGCTGGGCCCCGGCGTCACCGACTTCGCGGTCGGGGAGCGCGTGTTCACGCCCACCAACCACGGGCAGGGCGGCCTGGGCAGTTACGCCGAGTTCGCGATCGCCGCGACCGATCGCGTGGCGAGGATTCCCCCCGGGCTCGATTTCGCGCAGGCCGCGGCGCTGCCGGTCGCGGCGCTGACCGCCTGGCAGGGCGTGATCGAGCGCGGCGGCATCCGGAGCGGGCAACGCGCGCTGATCCACGGCGGCGCCGGTGGCGTGGGCAGCTTCGCAGTGCAGTTCGCGCGGGTCGCCGGTGCGCACGTGGCGGCCACCTGCGGCAGCGCGAACGTCGAGTACCTGCGCGGACTCGGCGTCGAGCGGGTCATCGATTACCGCAGCGAGGACATCGCCGCAGCGGTTGCCGACTGGGCCCCCGGCGGACTGGATTACCTGATGGACGCGGTGGGCGTCAGCACGCTGGCGAACGGGCTCGACCTGGTGCGCCCCGGCGGTACCCTGGTCAGCGTACCGACGCTGACCGACGACGGCGATATTCCGGCGGCGCTCGCGGCTGCCGCCGCCAAGGGAGTGAACCACGTGTTCTCGACGATGAGCGACATCGGCTCGCGAGCCGCGCTGGAGCAGATCGCCGCGCTGGTGGTCGCCGGCGAGGTGCGACTGCCGCCGCTGCGCGAATACGCGCTGCGCGAGGCGCCCGAGGCGCACCGCGTGATCCAGTCCGGTCACGGGCGCGGCAAGATCGTGCTCAAGGTGGCGGATATCTGAGGTTCCCGGACGCATTCGCGTAGGTCCGGGCTGTGCCCGGACGTCCCAGCTTCGCCGCGCGGCCGTGCCAGCGCGCGGCGGCGATTTCACACCCGTGGGACGCCGTGAATACGTCCCTGTAGGCTCGAACGCCGCATCCCTGCGGCGTACGCCCACCGGTGCGAAATCGCCGCCGCACGCCTCATGACCGTGCGCGACACCCTCTTCGGCTGTAGGTCCGGGCTGCGCCCGGACGTGTTCGGCGAATCGTTCGGCCATAGGCCGAACCTGCGCGGACAGGTCCGCCTTGCCGCACGTTGGCACCATCTCATGGAGAAGCGTCTTGCGACAGCCTCTGCAGG
>CAUJIL010000120.1 GCA_963204845.1 Pseudomonadota bacterium
CACCTCGCCGATCGCTTACGCCGCTTGTAGGCCGCCCAGCGCGCCTGCGCGGCCTCGATGTCGCGCTGCTGCCGTTTCTTCGTCCCGCCAGCCAGCAGGATGACCAGCAGGTCACCGTCGCGACCGAAATACACCCGGTAGCCCGGCCTGAAATCCAGCCGGAACTCCAGCACCCCATCCCCGACGCCTTTGACGTTGGAAAGGTTGCCCTGCTCGATGCGCGCGAGGACGACCGTGATCTTGGCCGCCGCAATGGCGTCCAGGGCCGCGAACCACTCCGCGAAGGGACTGGTGCCGTCTTCTTCCAGGTACTCGCGTACATCCAGCATGGCTATTGGTAACATATGTGTTACCGGCAAGCAAGCGGGAATCCAAGCTGAACACCGCGCTGGTCGGCGACCCGGCCGCGCGGCAGTCGACTCCCGCGCACCCCTTCGAGTCGAAGACGCCGTGGTACGAGATCGACTTCGCCGACGTGCTGGCGCGCAAGAATGCGGCGCTCAGTCCGCGCGCAGGAACTCCTCGAGCAGCCGCCGGTGCAGCGGCGCCGGCAGCCGCGGCCCGTAGTGCGTGACCAGTTCGCCCGCCGCGCGGCTCGCGAAACGCGCCGCGTTGGCGGCGTCCCAGCCTTGCGTGATGCCGTACAGGTAGGCACCGGCGAACATGTCGCCGGCGCCGTTGGTGTCGAGCGGCGTGACCGCATGCGGCGCGATGCGGTGGTACCTGCGCCCGTCGAAGACCAGCGCGCCGTCGCCGCCCAGCGTGATCGCGAACGAGCGCGCGATCGAACGCAGCGCCTCGGCGGCGTCTTCCAGCCGCTCGCGCCCGCTCCATTCGCTGGCCTCGGCGCGGTTGCAGAACAGCAGGTCCACCTGCGTGCCCAGCATGTCACCGAGGCCGTCGCGGAAGTGCGCGACGATGCCGGGGTCGGAGAAGCTGAGCGCGGTGCGCACGCCGTGGCGCTCGGCGAGGTCGCGCGCGGCGATCGCCGCGGCGCGCCCGGTCGGCGAGGTCACCAGGTAGCCCTCGAGGTACAGGTAGTCCGAGTCCGCGAGCGCCGCCTCGTCGATGTTGTGGGGCGCCAGTGTCGAGCTGATGCCGAGGAAGGTATTCATCGTGCGTTCGGCGTCGGGCGTGATCAGCACCAGGCACTTGCCGGTGGTGCCGGCGCCGGTACCCGCACAGGCATTGCAGTCCACGCCGGCGCGCGCCATGTCGGCCAGGTAGAAGCGCCCGTTGTCGTCGTCCGCGACCTGGCACGAATAGAACGCGCGGCCGCCGAAGCAACGGGTGGCGATCACCGAGTTCGCGGCCGAGCCGCCGCTCGCGCGCCGCGAGGCGACCAGGTGCGTCTGCAGCAGTTCCAGCAGCTGCTGCTGGCGCGCTTCGTCGACCAGCGTCATCAGGCCCTTGTCGATGCCGGCGCTGGCGAGAAACGCATCGTCGACCTCGATCTCGGTGTCGACCAGTGCCGCGCCCATGCCGTAGACCCGATATGTCCTGCCCATCCGTCGTCCCTGCGTGCCGTTCGCGTATGGCGCGCGATTATCACGGGGTGTGGCGGGGTGCTCAATGTGAAAACCTGCATTTGATTGTGGCTCGCGGGGGCAGTCACTAGACTTGCGCGCCATGCCGTCTCCATCCGATCGCAGCCCGCAACGCGGCGTCGTCCACACCCCGGAGCGCCGCGGTGCGCAGCGGGCGGCTCGCCAGCCGGCCCCCGCCCCGTCTCCGTCGCGCAGGAAGCCCTCGCGCCCGCCCGCGCCGCCGCGCCGCCGGCGCTGGCCGTGGCTGCTCGCGCGCGCCGCGGTCGCGCTGGCGGTGATCGCGGCGCTCGGCTTCATGTACCTCGATGCGCGCATCCAGCGCCAGTTCTCGGGCAAGAAGTGGGCCGTGCCGGCCGTGGTCTACGCGCGCCCGCTCGAACTGTACGCGGGTGCCGCGCTCGGCCAGCGTGCGCTGCTCGAGGAGCTCGAGGCGCTCGGCTATCGCCCGGGTTCGGGCACCGCCTCCGGAACCTTCGCCGTGAGCGGCGCGACGGTCGCGCTGGCCACGCGCGGCTTCCGCTTCTGGGACGGCGAGGAACCGCCGCGACGCCTGCGCGTGGGTTTCGCTGGCGCCTCGGTGGGTGCGGTGCGCGACGCCGGCGGTACCGAGGTCGCGCTGGCGCGGCTCGAGCCGGTGCACATCGGCGGCATTTACCCGGCGCACAACGAGGACCGCATCCTGGTACGGGCGGCGGAGGTGCCGCCGTTGCTGGTCGCCACGCTGATGGCGGTCGAGGACCAGAACTTCTTCGATCACCACGGCGTTTCGCCGAAGGGCATCGCGCGTGCGCTGTGGGTGAACGTGAGCAGCGGGGCGCTCGAGCAGGGCGGCAGCACGCTGACCCAGCAACTGGTGAAGAACTTCTTCCTCACCCGCGAGCGCACGATCTCGCGCAAGCTGATCGAGCTCGCGATGGCGGTCGTGCTCGAGATCCGCTACGAGAAGGAGGAGATCCTCGAGGCGTACCTCAACGAGATCTACCTCGGGCAGGACGGGCATCGTGCGATCCACGGCTTCGGACTCGCCAGCCACTACTACTTCAACCGCCCGATCACGGAGCTCGACGCGGCGCAGGTCGCGTTGCTGGTCGGGCTGGTGCGCGGCCCCTCGTACTACGACCCGTGGCGCCACCCCGAGCGCAGCCGCGCGCGCCGCGACACCGTGCTCGGGCTGATGGTCGAGGAGGGCGTGATCGATGAGGCCGCCGCCGGGCGCATCCGCGCGCAGCCGGTGGGCGTGGGCGATCGCGACCGTTCGCGCTCGCGTTTCTACCCCGCGTACCTCGACCTGGTGCGCCGCCAGCTGCGCCGTGATTATCCCGAGGAGGCGCTCGCGTCCGAGGGGCTGCGCGTGTTCACCGGCCTGGATCCCGCGGTGCAGCGCGCTGCCGAGCACGCATTGCAGCAGACCCTGGCGCGCATCGAGCGCGATTTCAGCGCACGCGGCAAACCGCAGAAATCGCTCGAGGGCGCGGTGATCGTGACCCGCGTCGACAGCGGCGAGGTGCTGGCAGTGGTGGGCGGTCGCAACTCGCGCGTCGCCGGTTTCAACCGCGCGCTCGACGCCGAGCGTCCGGTCGGCTCGTTGATGAAGCCGGCGGTCTACCTGGCGGCGCTGGAGAGCGGGCGTTACACGCTGATGAGTCCGCTCGACGACGGTCCGGTCGCGTTCAAGGGCGCGAACGGACAGATCTGGCGCCCGCGCAACTACGATCGCGAGGACCACGGCATGGTGCGGCTGTACCGCGCGCTCGCGCAGTCGTACAACCAGTCCACCGCGCGGCTGGGGCTCGACATCGGCATCGACCGCGTGGTCGACGTGGTGCATCGGCTGGGCGTGCAGCGCGAGGTGCCGGCGTTGCCCTCGGTGTCGCTCGGCGCCGTCGCGCTGACGCCCATCGAGGTCGCCGGCATGTACCAGACGATTGCCTCGGGCGGCTTCGCCTCGCCGCTCAGTTCGATCCGCGAGGTCATGGACGACTCGAACCAGCCACTGACGCGCTATCCTGTGGCGGTGCAGCAGCGAATCCGCCAGTCGGCGGTGTACCTGCTCGAGTACGCGCTGAAGGAAGTGGTGCGCTCGGGCACCGCGCGGTCGGCCGCCGCGCGGCTGCCGGCCGGGCTGGTCGTTGCAGGCAAGACCGGCACCACCGATGACCAGCGCGACAGCTGGTTCGCCGGCTATGCGGGCGATCTGCTGGCGGTGGTGTGGATCGGGCGCGACGACAACG
>CAUJIL010000121.1 GCA_963204845.1 Pseudomonadota bacterium
CGCCAGCGGCCAGGCGCAGGCGTTGGCCGTCGTGCAACAGCTCGACCCGATGTTCGTCGACATCCCGCGCTCGAGCCAGGAACTGCTGAAGTTGCGCGCTGAACTGGAGCACGGCCGCCTGCAGCACAGTGGTGGCAGCGCGGCCGAGGTGCGGCTGCAGCTCGAGGACGGCAGCGCCTACGCGCTGCCGGGCCGACTCGCGTTCTCCGACGTCACCATCGATCCCGGTACCGCCAGCGTGACGCTGCGCGCGGTGTTCCCCAACCCGGAGCAGCGGCTGCTGCCCGGCATGTATGTGCGCGCCGTGCTGACGGAAGGCGCACGCCGCGATGCGATCCTGGTCCCGCAGGGCGCGCTGCAGCGCAATCCCGACGGTTCCGCGACGGTGCTGGTCATCGGCGCCGACGACACCCTCGCGGTGCGTCCGGTCGCAGCCGGGCGCAGCGTCGACGGCCACTGGCTGATCGAATCCGGTCTGCAGGCCGGTGAGCGCGTGGTGGTCGACGGGCTGCAGAAGGCCCGTCCGGGCGCACCGGTGCTGGCCGTATCGCGCGACGGCGCGCAGGCCACGCTGGCTGGTGGAGCGGCGCACTGATGGCCCGTTTCTTCATCGATCGCCCGATCTTCGCCTGGGTCATCGCGATCATCGTGATGCTGGCCGGCGTGCTCTCGATCCGCGTGCTGCCGGTGATGCAGTACCCCGACATCGCACCACCGGTGGTCAACGTCGGCGCGACGTATCCCGGCGCCTCGGCGGCGACGCTGGAGGACACCGTCACGCAGGTCATCGAGCAGAACATGAAGGCGCTCGACGGGCTTCTCTACATGAGTTCGAGCAGCGATTCGTACGGCAACGCCAGCGTCTCGATCACCTTCGAACCCGGCACCGACCCCGACATCGCCCAGGTGCAGGTGCAGAACAAGCTGCAACTGGCGCTGCCGAAGCTGCCGCAGGAAGTGCAGCAACAGGGTCTGCGCGTCGGCAAGGCATCGTCGACGCTGCTGCTGGTGACGGCGTTCTTCTCGGCCGACGGCAGCATGAGCGAGCTGGAAGTCGCCGACTACATGGTGTCGAACGTGATGGACGACATCTCCCGCATCGAGGGCGTGGGCGATATCCGCCTGCTCGGTGGCGCGCAGGCCGCGATGCGCATCTGGCTCGACCCGGCGAAGCTGCACGGTTTCGCGCTGACGCCGGCCGATGTGCGCGCGGCACTGCTCGCGCAGAACACGCAGGTCTCCGCGGGCCAGCTCGGCGGCACCCCGGCGCTACCCGGCCAACCCATCGCCGCGACCATCAACGCGCAGTCGCGGCTGCAGACGGTCGGGCAGTTCGAGGCGATCCTGCTGCGCGTCGATCCCGACGGCGCGACGGTGCGCCTCGGCGACGTGGCGCGCATCGAACTCGGCAGCGAGAGCTACGCGGTGCGCTCGCGCTTCAACGGCAAGCCGGCGGCCGGCATGGGACTGATGCTGCAGACCGGAGCGAACGCGCTGAAAACCGCCGAGGCCGTGCGTGCAAGGCTGGTCGAGCTGAAAGCATTCTTTCCGCCGGGGCTGCAGTACGACATTCCGCACGACACCACGCCGTTCGTGCAGCGTTCGATCGACGGCGTGGTCGAAACGCTGATCGAGGCGATCGTGCTGGTGTTCCTGGTGATGCTGCTGTTCCTGCAGAACCTGCGCGCGACGCTGATCCCGACGCTGGCGGTGCCGGTGGTGCTGCTCGGCACCTTCGCCGTGCTCGCCGCGTTCGGCTTCAGCATCAACACGCTGACCATGTTCGCGATGGTGCTCGCGATCGGGCTGCTGGTCGACGACGCGATCGTGGTGGTCGAGAACGTCGAGCGCGTGATGCGCGAGGAAGGCCTGCCGCCGCGCGAAGCCACCCGCAAGGCGATGGGCCAGATCAGCGGCGCGCTGGTGGGCATCGCACTGGTGCTGTCGGCGGTGTTCGTTCCGATGGCCTTCTTCGGCGGATCGACCGGCCTGATCTACCGCCAGTTCTCGGTCACGATCGTCGCGGCGATGGTGCTGTCGGTGCTGGTGGCGATGATCCTGACCCCCGCGCTGTGCGCCACCCTGCTGCATCCGCACGACACCACCGGGCACGCCAGCCGGGTGTTCGGAGCGTTCAACCGCACGTTGGCTGCCGCCACCGCGCGCTACGAGGCCGTGGTCGGAAGCCTGCTGCGGCGCAGCCTGCGCTACCTCGCGATCTATGCCGTGCTGCTGGTCGCGCTCGGGCTGCTGTTCGTGCGCCTGCCGACCTCGTTCCTGCCCGAGGAGGACGGCGGCTTCATCTTCAACATCGTGCAACTGCCCGCGGGCGCCAGCCAGGAGCGCACGCTGCAGACGATGGCCGAGATCACGCGCTACTTCCTCGAGGAAGAGAAGGGACTGGTCACCAAGATCTTCACGGCCGCCGGCTTCAGCTTCGCGGGTTCCGGCCAGAACGCGGGCCAGGCCTTCGTCGAGATGCGCCCGTGGGAGGAGCGCGAGGCGCCCGGGCAGAGCGCGCGAGCGCTGGCCGATCGCGCGCGCGGTGCGCTGCAGAAGCTGCGCGATGCCGTGGTGTTCCCGGTGGTGCCGCCGCCGGTGCTCGAACTCGGCGACGCCAGCGGTTTCACGCTGTTCCTGCAGGACCGCGGCGGGTTGGGGCACGCGGCGCTGATCGAGGCGCGCAACCGCCTGCTCGGAGCCGCCGCGCAGCATCCGCAACTGCGCGCGGTGCGGCCGAATGGCCTCGAAGAGACGCCGCAACTCGAGCTCGAAATCGACCACCAGAAGGCCAGCGCGCTGGGGCTGTCGATCGCGGAGATCAACGACCTGCTGGCCACCGCGTGGGGCGGGCGCTACGTGAACGATTTCATCGACCGCGGCCGCGTGAAAAAGGTCTACGTGCAGGGCGAGGCGGGTGCGCGCATGCAGCCCGAGGACCTGGGCAAATGGTACGCGCGCAACGCCCGCGGACAGATGGTCCCGTTCCACGCCTTCGCCTCCGCGCGCTGGACCCGCGGATCACCGCAGCTGACGCGCTTCAACGGACTGCCCGCGCTCGAGATCCAGGGCCAGGCGGCACCGGGTGTGAGCACCGGCGAGGCGATGGACGCGATCGCCGGACTGATCGGCACGCTGCCCGCCGGGATCGGTTTCGAATGGAGCGGCGTCTCGCTGCAGGAACAGCAGTCCGGCGCGCAGGCACCGCTGCTCTACACGCTGTCGCTGCTGGTCGTGTTCCTGTGCCTCGCGGCACTCTACGAGTCCTGGTCGGTGCCGTTCGCGGTGATGCTGGTGGTGCCGCTCGGCGTGATCGGCGCGCTGCTCGCGGCCACGCTGGCCGGGCAGGCCAACGACGTGTACTTCCAGGTCGGGCTGCTGACCACGATCGGGCTGTCGGCACGCAACGCGATCCTGATCGTCGAGTTCGCGAAGGCGCGCCAGGAAGCCGGCGCGACCCTGCTCGCGGCCACGCTGGAGGCCTGCCGCATCCGGCTGCGCCCGATCCTGATGACCTCGCTCGCCTTCATGTTCGGCGTGCTGCCGCTGGCGCTGGCCGACGGCGCCGGGTCGGGGGCGCAGAACGCGATCGGCACCGGCGTGGTCGGCGGCATGCTGTCGGCGACGGTGCTGGCGATCTTCTACGTGCCGCTGTTCTACGCGATCGTGCGCGGACGCTCGCTGCGTCCGTCCGAGGCATCGACCTGAGGCGGCTTTCAAGGCGCGAAGTCGAACCGCTGCAGTAGTCCACAGATACCTTCCAGCGGCGGCGCCGGCACGCTAAGGTGCCCGCCACGAAAGCTAGCGGAAGATGACTCATTGGCAACCCGGCGCAGCTGATCGGCGGCTTCATCGTGCTGGTGCTGGGCGCCGAAGTGCTGGTGCGTGGTGCGTCGCGCCTCGCAGCCGCCGCCGGGATGCCCTCGTTGCTGATCGGGCTCACCGTGGTTTCGTTCGGCACCAGCGCCCCCGAGATGGCCGTCAGCGTCGGTTCCGCACTGCAGGGCTCGCCCGACATCGCGCTCGGCAACGTGGTCGGCAGCAATATCTTCAACGTGCTGATGATCCTCGGCCTGTCGGCACTGGTCTCACCGCTGATCGTCTCGCGGCAACTGGTGCGCGTGGACGTGCCGATCATGATCGGCGTCTCGCTGCTGGTCTGGCTGCTGGCGCTGGACCAGGTGATCGGCCGCGTCGAGGGCCTGGTGCTCGCACTGATGCTCGCGATCTACCTCGACGTGCAGATCCGGCTGGGCCGCGAGGCGGGCGCGGACAGCGCCCCGGTCGGGACACCGGACGGCCCGGCCCCGCGCGGCGCCGGATCGCCGATGGCAAACGTGCTGCTGATCCTCGGCGGACTCGTGCTGCTGGTCGCCGGGTCGCGCTGGCTGCTCGACGGCGCCACCGGCATCGCGCGCGCGCTCGGCGTGTCGGAACTGATGATCGGCCTGACCATCGTCGCGGCCGGCACCTCGCTGCCGGAACTCGCGACCTCGGTGCTGGCGGCGCTGCGCGGCGAGCGCGACATCGCGGTCGGCAACGCAGTCGGGAGCAACATCTTCAACCTGCTCGCGGTGCTCGGGATCACGGCGGTGGTCGCGCCGGCCGGCGTCGCCGTGGCCGACGCGGCGCTGGTATTCGACATCCCGGTGATGGGCGCGGTGGCGCTGGCCTGCCTGCCGGTGTTCTTCAGCGGCCACCTGATCGCGCGCTGGGAAGGTGCGGTATTCGTCGGATACTACATCGCGTATACGGCGTACCTGGTGCTGGCCGGCACGGCGCACGAGGCGCTCGCCGGCTACCGCACCGCGATGCTCGGTTTCGTGCTGCCGCTGACCGTGTTGACGCTGGTCGTGATCGTGTGGCGCGGCTGGGTGGAACGCCACCGGGCCTGAGCGACGGGTACCACCCGCTCAGCTCACGAAGCGCACCGTATCGGCGAGCACGGCACGGCCCAGACGGCACTCATTGGCCGCGATGCCGGCATCCTCGTAGCCGAACGAGATGCCGAACAGCAGCTTCCACGACGCATCGACCCCCGCCTCGGCGCGCACCATGTCGCACAGGAAACTGAGCGCGGTCTGCGGGCAACTCGCGATGCCGTGCGCCGCGAGCCCCAGCATCAGCGTCTGCGCGTACATGCCGGCATCGGCTGCCTCGCGCACCCCGGCCCAGTCGGGGATGAACAGGAACGCGACGTGCGGCGCGTCGAAGAAGGCGAAGTTGCGCATGAACGCGGCGCCACGACCGGCCTTGTCGGCGCGCTCGATGCCCATCGCCCCGTAGAGCTTCTCGGCCGCGTCGTACTGGCGCTCCTTGTAGACCCCGTCGTACTTGCCTGCGTAGGGAAAGTCCATCGACACCTTGCCGCCGGTGAAATCGGCCATGAAACCGCGGCGCAGCCGATCGCAGGCCGCGCCGCTGAACACCGCGCTCAGCCACGGCTGGGTGTTGCAGTTCGACGGCGCACGGCCCGCGAGCGCGAAGATGTGTTCGAGCAGCGGTTGCGGCACCGGCTCCGGCCGGAACGCGCGCACCGATCGGCGTGCGAGCACGGCCTCGTCGAAAGCCAGCGAATGTCCCGCGCCACGCCCTGTTTCCATCTTCGTCATGTGCTCTCCGGATTCCAATGAACGACGATCGCCGCCTCAGCGGCCCTGAAATACCGCGGGGCGCTTCTCCTTGAAGGCCCGCATCCCCTCGCGCGCGTCCTCGGTGGCGAACACCGGCCAACCGATTTCGTCCGAGCGCCGCATGGCCTCGGCCTCCGGCAGGCATTCCTCGTGTTCGCGCAGCGACTGCATGACCGCCCTGACCGCGACCGGTCCGTTGGCTCCGATCTGCGCCGCGATCGCGAGCGCCTCCGCAAGCGCCCCGCCCTTGGGCACGATGCGGTTGATGAGCCCCCAATCGAGCGCCTCGCGCGCCGTCACGTGGCGTCCGGTCAGCAGGATCTCGGCCGCGATGCAGTACGGGATCTGGCGCCGCAGCCGGATCGTGGATCCCGACATCGGGTACAGCCCGCGCGCGACCTCGGTCACGCCGAACACCGCGTCCTCGGCGGCAACCCGGATGTCGGTGCCCTGCAGGATCTCGGTGCCGCCGGCGAGCGCATAACCCTCCACGGCGAGCACGATCGGCTTGCAGGGGCGGTTGTCGCGCAGCAACGCCTGCCAGTGCAGGTTCGGGATCTCCTGCATCAGCGTCTGGATCTCGGCGGCGTCGTCACCGCCCTCCGGTCCCGCCTTGAGGTCCATGCCCGCGCAGAAGGTGTCACCGCGTGCGGTCAGCACCGCCGCGCGCAGCGTATCGTCGCTGTCGAGCAGGCGCCACGCGCGGTACATCCCCACCAGCATCGGCGGGTTGAAGGCGTTCTTCGCCTCGGGGCGGTTCAGCGTGACGACCAGCGTGTGCGCGTCGCGCTCGACGATGCAGCTGCTGGTGCTTACGGGGAGCTGTTCCATGCGTATCTCCGGTGCCGACGAACGATGATGGACGGGTAGCGATTCAGGAGGCGCGATGCGTACCGGCCAGCGCGATTTCCCGCGCGCGCGCGTAGTTCGGCTTGCCGCTCGGCTGGCGCGGGATCTGCTCGACGATGTGCAGCTCGCGCGGCACCTTGTAGCCCGCGATGTGGCGGCGCGACTCGTGCTGCAGCTCCTCCAGCGTGGGCCGGTGGCCCGCACGCACCGCGACGACCGCCGTGACCTTCTGCCCCCAGCGCTCGTCCGGCATGCCGACCACCAGTGCGTCGAACACGGCCGGGTGGTTCTTCAGCGCCTGCTCGACTTCCTCCGGGAAGATCTTCTCGCCGCCGCTGTTGATACAGTTCGAACCGCGTCCGAACACCGTGATCGACGAACCGTCGGGCTCGAGCCGTGCCGCGTCGCCGGTCAGCAACCAGCGCTTGCCATCGACCTCGACGAAGGTCCGGGCGGTCTTCACCGGATCGTTGTAGTAACCGACCGGGATGTGGCCGCTGCGCGCGAAGATCCCGGTTTCACCGGGCTGCGCGTGGCGGCGTTCGTCCTCGACGATCACGTCCATGTACGGCGTGCGCGTCACGTTCCCCAGCCCGTTCTCGGCGTCACTGCGCCGCTGCCCGTTGTCCATCCCCATCTGGCCGCCTTCGGAAGAACCGAAGGAATTCGTGATCATCACGTTGGGGAAGTGCTCGCGGAAGCGCTGCTGTTTCGATTCGGAGAACACGGCGCCACCGGAGCCGACGTTGAACACGCAGCCGAGGTCCCAGCGCCCGGGGTTGCCCTCCAGCGCATCGAGCAGCGGGATCGCCATCGCGTCGCCGACGATCGAGATCGCGTTCACGCGCTCGCGCTCGACGATTCCCCAGACCTCCTCGCCGACCAGCGAGTGCGACGGGTTCAGCACCACCTTGCCGCCGGCGAGCAACTGGATGCACGCGTACCACCAGCATGCCCCGTGCATCAGCGGCGCGAGCGGCATGCCGGTGACGACGAAACCTTCCTTCGCGCGCACCGCGATGTCCTCGGGCGCCGCGATCGGGCCGGCCGGATGGAAATGACCGCCACCGCCCATCGCGGCGTAGAACACCGCCTTGTGCGGCCACATCACGCCCTTCGGCATGCCGGTGGTGCCGCCGGTGTAGAGCAGGAACAGGTCGTCATCGGAACGCTCCGGGAAGTCGCGTTCGGCGGAACCCTGCGCCAGCGCGTTCTCGTAACCGGCCGAGCCGATCGATTGCAGGTCGAAGGCGCTGCCGTCGTCCACACCGATCAGCGTGTGCAGCCGCGGCGCCGCATCACGCACCGCCGCGATGTGCGGCACGAACTCGCGGTGGTGGATGCAACCGGCCATGTCCGAGTTGTCGAAGATGTAGACGAGTTCCTCGTTCACGTAGCGGAAGTTCACGTTGACCGGCACCGCCCGCACCTTGAAGCAGCCCAGCATG
The DNA here is from genome assembly GCA_963204845.1 of Pseudomonadota bacterium. Taxonomy (GTDB): domain Bacteria; phylum Pseudomonadota; class Gammaproteobacteria; order Pseudomonadales; family UBA5518; genus UBA5518. Next base: position 7,931 of record CAUJIL010000121.1, read on the forward strand.
CCTTCGAGGTACTCGTTGCAGTTGTGCAGGTACAGCCCGACCTTGTCGCCGGCACCGATGCCGCGCGACTGCAGGTAGTGGGCGAGCCGGTTGGCGCGCCGGTCGAGTTCGGCGTAGCTGAGCCGCGCATCGCCGCACACCAGCGCCTCGCGCTCGGGCACGGTGTCGGCGACGATCTCGAACAGGTCGGCGATGTTGAAATGCCTGGGGGTCATTGACCGGCTCCCGCTGAACTTGGACCGGCCGAAGAATAAGCGAGGCCGGCGCGCTGCCGCAAATGACAAACCGGTCAGGGATGGTCGCGCCTCAGCGGCTCGCCATCCCGGCGCGCATATTCGCCGCGACGCGCTGGGCGACCCGCCACGCCCGCTCCGCACCGGGCCCCGCGAAACCATCGTCGAGCGTGGCCCGGAACAGTTCCAGCCAGCGCGCGAAATCCTCGTCGTGCAACGGGCGGCGCGCGTGCAGCGCGCGGTGGATGTCCATGGTATGGCGCTGGTAGCCAGGGCGCCCGAGCAGCAGTTTCTCCCAGTAGGCGCGGATCAGCGGCAGGTGGCGTGCCGGATCGATCCGTGCGACGTCGAGGAAGAGCGGCGCGAGCCGAGGATCGGCGAACACGCGCGCATAGAACGCGTCGACGAAGGCGGCGACCCGCTCCGGCGAATCCAGATCAGCTCTTGCCGCGGCCTTTCCTGACATGCTGCATGAGCCGCTTGCGCTTGTGTTCCTGGCGCGGCGTCAGCGTGTTGCGCCGGCCGGCGAACGGGTTGGTGCCGGTGACGAACTCGATCCTGATCGGCGTGCCCACCAGTGCGAGTTCGCGGCGGTAGAAGTTCTCGAGGTAACGGCGGTAGTGATCGGGGACGTCCTCGGTCTGGTTGCCGTGGATCACGATCACCGGCGGGTTGCTGCCGCCCGGGTGCGCCATGCGCAGCTTGATCCGGCGCCCGCGCACCAGCGGCGGGGCGTGCCCGGCAACGGCGGCCTCGAGGATGGCAGTAAGACGGTTGGTCGGCAGCTTGCGCTGTGCCGACGCCCACGCGCGGTCGATCGCCGCGTACAGCTGCCCCACGTTCGATCCGTGCAGCGCGGAGACGAAATGCACCTCCGCGAACTCCGCGAACACCAGCCGGCGCTCGAGCTCGCTCTTCAGCATCGCCTTGCGGTCGGCCGCCAGCCCGTCCCACTTGTTGCAGACGATGATCAGTGAACGGCCGCTGTCGATCACGTGCCCGAGCAGGTGCACGTCCTGCTCGACCAGCCCGTCGTGCGCGTCGATCAGCACCAGCACCACGTTGGCGTCGGCGATCGCCTGCAGCGTCTTCACGATCGAGAACTTCTCGACCGTCTCGTGCACGCTGCGCCGGCGCCGCAGGCCGGCCGTGTCGATCAGCGTGTAGCGCGCCTCGGCGCGCTCGAAATCGATGTAGATGCTGTCGCGCGTGGTTCCCGGCTGGTCGTAGACGACCACGCGCTCCTCGCCGAGGATGCGGTTCACCAGCGTCGACTTGCCGACGTTCGGGCGCCCGACCACCGCGACACGCACGCGCGTGCCACCAGGCTGGAGCGCGTCCTCGACGGGCTCCTCGACCGGCGGGACGGCAGCGAGCAGCGCACGCTCGAGCTGGCCCATGTTGCGTCCGTGCGCGGCGCTGACCGCCACCAGCGCCGGTGCGCCGAGTTCGTGGAATTCCGCGCTGGCGACGGACTCGTCGGTGCCGTCGATCTTGTTCACCACCAGCAGGAACGGTTTGCCGCTGCTGCGCAGCAGCACCAGGATCCGTTGGTCCGCCGGCGTGACGCCGGCGCGCGCATCGACCAGCACCAGCGCGAGGTCGCATTCGGCGATCGCGGCCCGCGACTGGCGCGCCATCTCGCTGTCGATGCCCTCCTCCTCGCCGCTCAGGCCGCCGGTATCGACGACGATGAAGCGCCGGCCCTCGGCGTGGAATTCGCCGTACTGGCGATCGCGCGTGAGGCCGGGAATATCGGCGACCAGCGCCTTGCGGCTGCGCGTCAGGCGGTTGAACAGCGTCGACTTGCCGACGTTGGGCCGCCCGACCAGCGCGATGACGGGGATCATGCCGGCCGCTCAGCGGGTGCCGACACGGAACGCCTTCAGGCCGCCGTTGTTGTCGTAGACGTAGAGCAGGTCGCCGGATGCCAGCATGTCGGCGCGCACGCCGGAGGAGTCGGCGCGGCTGCGCCCCGCGACGTGTCCGTCGACCTGCGACAGCAGGTGCACGTAGCCGTCGAAATCGGCGACCGCCACGTAGCTTCCCACCGCCACCGGCGTACCCGGCGAGCGGCGAGCGAGTTGCTCGTTCTGCCAGCGCAGTGCGCCGCCGGCGACTTCGTAGGCGCTCACGGTGCCACTGGTCTCGGCCACGTAGACGTTGCCGAAGCCGGTGCCCACGCCGACGAAACTCGAGGCATCGCGCGCCCACACCGGCCGTCCGTTGGCGAGGGACAGGCCGCCCACCTTGCCCTGGTAGCTCACGGCGAAGATCCCCTGCCCGACCAGTACCGGCCGCCCGTCGATGTCGACCGCGCGCTCGATCTCCGACTGGCCCTGCGGCGTCGCGATGCGCGCCTCCCACAGCAGCGTGCCGACGTCGGCCTTGATCGCGACGATGCGCCCGCTGGCGAGCGCCGCGTACGCCACGCCCTCGCTGAGCAGCAGCGGCGCCGTGCCGCGCAGCGTCAGCAACGGCATGCTGGTGTCCTGGGTCCAGCGGCGCGCACCGGTGCGCGCGTCCAGCCCGTTGATCTTGCCGTCGAGCGTCTGCACCACGACCACGTCCCAGTCGGCCGCCGGCGGCGCCAGCACCTCGCCGCTGACGCGCGCGCGCCACAGCTCGCGACCACTCGCGCTCTCCAGTGCGATCACATTGCCGCTCGTATCGCCGACCAGCACGAGGTCGCCACCGACGCCCACGCCACCCGACAGGTCGGTGTCGACGTCGGTCTTCCAGCGTCGCTCGCCGCTCGCGGCGTCGAAGGCGGCGACCGTGCCGTCGGCGGCAGCCGCGAAGATCGCGTCGCCGTCGAGCGCCGGGTGGAGGCGGTTGAACTTCTTGCCCGGGCCGTTGCCGACACCGGCACTCCAGACCTTGCGCAGTTCGACCTCGGCGCTGAAATCGGTCAGCGGTGCCGGTTCCAGCTCCACCTGGTCTTCCTCGCCGTCCTCGTCGCCACCGCCGATGCCCTTCACGTAGTCGACCACCGAGCAGCCCGCCAGCGCGATGCCCAACGCCAGCAGCAGCGCGGCGCGCGCGAACGTGCCGCCGGATCCGGGCGCGATACGGTTCATCATGGTTGAACTCCCGTGTCAGTGGTTGCGGGCGCGGGCGCCGCGACCAGCGTCGTTGCGCCGAGCTCGAGTTCGCGCAGCTTCATCTGCAGCAGCGGCGAGACGCGGTTGCCGGCCGCCGCCAGCGCCTCGCGGTAGGCTTCCAGCGCGTCGGCGCGTTCGCCGCGTTGCACCAGGATGTCGCCGCGCAGCTCGTGACGCTGCAGCAGGAAATCGTCACCACCAGCCGCCTCGAGCGTGGCCAGCGCCGCGTCGGGCTGGCCGGCCGCGAACTGCACGCGCGCCAGCCGCACCCGAGCCAGCGCGCCAAGCTGCGCATCGCGCGCGTGCCCGAGCAAGGCGTCGAGGCGCGTCGCGAGTCCGCCACGCGCCGTGTCCGGATTGCGTTCGAGCACCGCCTGGAGGTGCGTCCCGGCCGCAGCCAGATCGTTTTTTTCGACCGCGATGCGCGCAAGGATCAGCTCCGCATGGTCGCCAAGGCGCGGCGCGGAACCGATCTTCAGCAATTCGCCGGCCAGGTGTTCGGCGGTGGTGCGCTGCACCTCGTCCGTGGCGGAATTCTCCACCGCCTGCAGCAACTGCTGGTACAGCACGGACGCCTGCTCGGCGGCGGACTGCTGGCGCTGCTGCCACCATTGCCAGCCGAACAGGATCGCCATCGCGAGTCCCACGCCGATCAGCGTCGAGGAGCCGTTGCTCTCCCACCACTGCTTCAGCGCCCTGATCTGGTCTTCTTCGGTTCGGTAAGGATCCACGCATTCTCCCCGTCGGGTTCAATCGGCCGCGTCGGACGCGGGCGTGCCGAGCTGCCGGGCCAGCACATCCGCGAGTCCCGCGCTGGGCACCCGGGACTGCGGCAGCCCGCCCGCGCGCAGTCCACGCACGCTGATTTCGTCCGCCGCCAGTTCGTCGGCGCCCACGATCAGCGCCAGCGTCGCGCCGCTGCGGTCGGCCTTCTTCATCTGGCTGCGCATGCTGCCCTCGCCGCAGTGCATCTGCATGCGCAGCCACGGCAGGCGATCGCGCAGCGCCTCGGCGACGACGAACGCGAAACGCTGCGCCGCGGCGTCGCCGACCACCCAGAAAACATGCGGCTCGGCCGCGTCGTCGGCGCCCACGCCGGCCGCACCGAGCAGCAGCACGAGACGCTCGACGCCCATCGCAAAACCCGCGCCCGTCGTCGGCGGTCCGCCAAGTTGCGTGACCAGAGCATCGTAGCGGCCGCCGGCGCAGACGGTGCCCTGTGCGCCCAGGCTGTCGGTCACCCACTCGTAGACGGTCTTCCCGTAGTAGTCGAGCCCGCGCACCAGCGCCGGATTCACGCGGTACACCACGCCGGCGGCATCGAGCAGCGCGCGCAGCCCGTCCATGTGCGCACGCGACTCCTCGTCGAGCCACGTGTCCAGCGACGGGGCTCCTGCCAGCACCTCGCGCGTGCCGGGGTCCTTGCTGTCCAGGATGCGCAACGGATTCGTGCCCAGCCGACGCCGGCTGTCCTCGTCGAGTGCGTCGAGATGCGCGCCGAGGTACGCGACCAGCGCCTCGCGGTAGGCGGCGCGCGCTGCGGCGCTGCCCAGCGAATTGATCTCCAGCCGCACCAGCGGCGCCACCCCGAGCCGGCGCCACAGCCGCGCGAGCAGCAGCAGGTGCTCGGCCTCGATGTCCGGCCCGGCCACGCCGAAGGCCTCGACGCCGATCTGGTGGAACTGGCGCTGGCGTCCCATCTGCGGCCGCTCGTGGCGGAACATCGGCCCGGCGTACCACAGTCGCAGCGGCAGACTCTGCAACAGTCCGTTCTGCAGCACGGCGCGCACGCAGCCCGCGGTGCCTTCGGGTCGCAGCGTCAGGCTGTCACCGTTGCGGTCGGCGAAAGTGTACATCTCCTTCTCGACGATGTCGGTGACCTCGCCGATCGAGCGGCAGAACAGCTCGGTGGGCTCGAGCAGCGGCAGCCGGATCTCGCGGTAGGCGTGCGCGTGTAGCAGCGCGCCGACCTCGCGCTCGATGCGCTGCCACACCGCGGTCTGCGTGGGCAGGATATCGGGCATGCCGCGGACGGCCCTGAGTTGCTGCAACGCGCTGGTCTCCGGATTCAACTGGCGAGGCGCCGCGGTGAACGCGCGGCCGGGCAAAAAAACATGCGCACGGTATAGCCTGCCTCAGGCTTTGGCAATCAGCGTGCCGTCCCCGGCAGCCGGCGCCGCGGCCTTTTCGGCCAGCGCGGCACGGATGGTCCGCTCGATGTCGTCGATGAGCGACGTCGAATCGGTCTTGTGGTGCGGCTCGCCGCCGACGAACACGAGGTTGCGCGGCGCGCTGCCGGTGACACCGACGTCGGCCTCGCGCGACTCGCCGGGCCCGTTCACGTAGCAACCGATGATCGCCACATCGAGCGGCTCGCTCACGTCCTCGAGGCGCCGTTCGAGTTCGTTCACGGTCGTGATCACGTCGAAGTTCTGCCGCGAACAGCTGGGACAGGCGACAAAGTTGATGCCCTTGGCGCGCAGGCGCAGGCTCTTCAGCACGTCCCAGCCGACCCGCACCTCCTCGACCGGGTCGGCCGCGAGCGAGACGCGGATGGTGTCGCCGATACCGTCCATCAGCAGCATGCCGAGACCGATCGCGGACTTGACCGTGCCGCCCCGCAAACCGCCGGCCTCGGTGATCCCGAGGTGCAGCGGCTGCTCGATCTGGCCGGCGATCTTGCGGTACGCCTCCACCGTCATGAACACGTCCGATGCCTTCAGGCTGACCTTGAAGTCCTGGAAATCGTGGCGGTCGAGGATGTCGATGTGGCGCAGCGCCGACTCGACCATCGCGTCGGCGCAGGGTTCGCGGTACTTGCGCTGCAGTTCCTTCTCGAGCGAACCGGCATTGACGCCGATGCGGATCGGGATGCCGTGGTCACGCGCGGCCTCGATCACCGCGCGCACGCGATCCTCGCGGCCGATGTTGCCGGGATTGATGCGCAGGCAATCCACGCCGCCCTTGGCGACCGCGAGCGCGATCCGGTAGTCGAAATGGATGTCGGCGACCAGCGGCACCCGCACCTGGCGGCGGATCGCGGCGAAGGCCTGCGCCGCGTCCATGCTCGGCACCGAGACGCGCACGATATCGGCACCGGCCGCCGCCAGCGCCTCGATCTGGGCCACCGTCGCCGCCACGTCGCAGGTCTCGGTGTTCGTCATGCTCTGCACCGAAATCGGGGCGTCGCCGCCCACCGGCACCGAGCCGACCATGATGCGGCGCGAGCGCCGCCGGACGATGGGGGAAGGATGCAGCATCTCAGGGCGTATCCGAGTGCGAGAGGTGTTCCGGCGCCACCAACGGCACCACCCGTGCGCCGGCGGCGGTCTCGACGGTCACCGTCGCTTCCATCGCGTCACCACCTTCCGCGCCCGGGCCACGGCTGTGGAACAGGTATAACGCACTCGCCGCCAGCAGCAGCAGGACCAGTCCCACGCGCCCGGCTCCCGCGGCACCGGGTGGTGACAGCTGCGCCGGTGTCTGGGCGCGCGGCGCATTGCCGGACTCCGGGCGCACCCGCCGCCGGCAGGCCACGATCTCGTCCGGATCGAGGCCTAGCAGCCGCGCGTAGTTGCGCAGGTAACCGCGCACGAAGGTGTCACCGCGCAGACGTTCGTACTCGTTGTGCTCGAGCGCGCGCACGACGTACTGCAGCAGGTGCAGCTGCTCGGCCACCTCCTCGATGCCGAGTCCGGCGCCCTCGCGCGCGGCCCGCAGCAGCGCACCGGGTCCATCGTCTGTCCGCCGATCGTCTGCGCGCGTCATTGCGGCTCAGTTCCCGGTCCGGGTGGCCGTGTACTCGCGGAATTCCGCGGACTCGGGATAGAGGTTGCGCAACTGCAGCGCGTAGCTCGCCTCGGCGTCACGATCGTTGTTGACGCGCGCCAGGCCGATGCCGAGCAGCAGGCTGCGCGGGGACTGGCGCGGCGCCAGGGCGCGGAAGCGCTCGTAGTAGCGCGTGGCCGCCGCGGGCTGTCCGCGGGCGTGCTCGATGAACGCCAGCTCGAGCAGCGCGGCCCACTGGCGACGGTCCATCTTGACCGCGCGCTGCAGCACCTCCTCGGCGCGCGCGGTATCGCCGACCTTGTTGTACGCGCGGCCGAGGTTCGTGAACGCCGAGGCGCGCGACTCGTACAGCGTGTCAGCGACCACCTGTTCCAGCTCGCGGATCGCGCCGCGCGTGTCGCCGCGCTCGTACAGGAACGCCGCGTAGTTGTTGCGCGCACGCGAGAACTTCGGATCGGCCCCGAGCGCGCGGCGGAAATGATCCTCCGCGAGCTCGTATTCGCCGGTGCGCCAGAACACCTGCGCCAGCGTGTCGTGCACCGGTGCGGAGCGTGGGTCGAGTTCGAGCGCACGACGCAGGTGCACCACCGCCTGCTCGGTGTTGCCCTTCTCGAGATACGCGGTCGCAGCTTCCACCCGGCGCTGGATCTCCGCTTCCTTGTCGGCCTTGAACGAGGAGCCGGTCAGCGTGGTCGTCGTGCAGCCGGAGAGCAGGACCGCGGCCACGAGCAGCGCGCCCAGGACCGAACGGTTGAGCAACGTGGCGGTCATGTGCGGGCCTCGGGTGAACAGGGCGCCGCGGCGCGGTGGCGCGCCGAGCGTCTGGTGCGATCGCTTACGCGCCCCACCAGCTGGCCGCAGGCAGCGTCGATGTCGTCCCCGCGCGTGGTACGCACGGTCACGCGGTAGCCGGCATCGTTCAGCACGTTCCAGAAACGGCTGACCGCGTTGCGGCTGGGCCGCTCGTAGCTCGACTGCGGGAACGGATTGAAGGGAATCAGGTTGATCTTGCACGGGAAGCCGCGCAGCAGCGCGGCCAGTTCGTGCGCCAGCGCGACGCTGTCGTTGAGGTCCTTGATCAGCGTGTACTCGACCGTCACGACGCGCTTGACGTCGGTCTGCGCGTCCATGTAACGGCGCGCCGAGTCGAGCAGGGCGCGGATCGGGTAGCGGCGGTTGACCGGCATCAGCCGGTCGCGCAGCGCATCGTTGGGCGCGTGCAGCGAGATCGCCAGCGAGGCCTCGCTGAGGCCGGCGAGGCGATCCAGCGCCGGGACCACGCCGGCGGTGCTCAGCGTCACCCGCCGTTTCGAGATCCCGTACGCGAAGTCATCCATCATCAGATCCATCGCCGCGACGACGTTGTCGAAGTTTAGCAGAGGCTCGCCCATGCCCATCAGCACCACGTTGGTGATGCTGCGCTGACCGCCGCGCTTCGGCAGCCCGAAGGTCCTGGCCGCGATCCACACCTGGCCGATGATCTCGGCCGCGCTGAGGTCGCGCTGGAAACCCTGCTTGCCGGTCGAGCAGAAACTGCAGTCGAGCGCGCACCCCACCTGCGAGGACACGCACAGCGTGCCGCGCCCTTGCTCGGGGATGAACACCGTCTCGACCGAACCGCCACCGTCGACGCGGATCAGCCACTTGCGGGTGCCGTCGGCCGAGACGTGCTCCTCGGCCACCGCTGGAGGACGCACCTCGGCGCAGGCGGCCAGCCGCTCGCGCAGCGCACGACCGATGTCGGTCATGCGCGCGAAGTCGTCGACTCCCTGGTGGTAGATCCACTTGAACAGCTGCTGCGCGCGCCACGGCTTCTCGCCGAGCGCGACCATGAACTCCTCGAGGCGCGCGCGCGGCATGCCCAGCAGGTTGACCCGGGCCGGAACCGCGTCGCTGACAATCGGCGGAGCGCTGCTCATGGCGCGCGCGGGAGCGCCCTCACGGGCGATCGCAGAGCTCGGTGGCAGCAAAGAAGTACGCGATCTCGCGCGCCGCCGAAGCCGGCGAATCCGAGCCGTGCACCGCGTTGGCGTCGATGCTCGAGGCGAAATCGGCGCGGATCGTTCCCGGCGCGGCTTCCTTCGGGTTGGTCGCACCCATCAGTTCACGGTTGCGCGCCACCGCGCCCTCGCCCTCCAGCACCTGCACCAGCACCGGCCCCGAGGTCATGAACCCGATCAGCGCCGGATAGAACGGCCGCCCCTTGTGCTCGGCATAGAAACCGCCCGCGGCGGTCTCGCCAAGGCGCAGCATCTTCGCGGCGACGATGCGCAGGCCGTTCTTCTCGAAACGCGACAGGATCTCGCCGATGGCGTTCTTCGCCACCGCGTCGGGCTTGATGATGGACAGGGTACGCTCGATGCTCATGCAGATGCTCCGTGGGGCCGGGACGACCGGGCGCGAACCGCCGGGCCGGTGAAAAAGGGACGGCGATTATACGTGCCGGGTTGACCCGGGGTAAGTGACAAACAGCGCAAAACCGCCCTCAGGCGAACCGCCCCGGCTCGGGCAACGCCGTGCCGCGCAGCCGCGTGTACGCACGGCGCACGCTGTCGGCGACCAGTTCGACCTCCTCGTCGGTCGTGAAACGACCCAGGCTGAAGCGCAGCGAGGACAGCGCGAGCTCCCGGTCCAGCCCGATCGCGCGCAGCACCCGCGAGGGTTCCATGGTCGCCGAGGCGCAGGCCGACCCGGTGGACACCGCGACGTCCTTCATCGCCGCCATCAGCGACTCGCCCTCGACCCCGGCGAAATGCAGGTTCAGCGCACCGGGTATGCGCTGGCCGGGGTCGCCATTCTGCCCCACGCCCTCGAGGTCCGCGAGCGCATTCCACAACGCATCGCGCAGGCCACGGATGCGCGCCGCATCCTCGTGCATTTCGGCACGAGCGATGCGTGCCGCCTCGCCCATGCCGGCGATCTGGTGCGTCGCCAGCGTGCCGGAGCGCAGCCCGCGCTCGTGGCCGCCGCCGTGCATCTGCGCCTCGAGCCGCAGCTCCGGCGTGCGTCGGACGTAGAGCGCGCCGACGCCCTTCGGGCCGTACATCTTGTGCGCCGACAACGACATCAGGTCGACCGGCCACTGCCCGAGGTCGATCGGCAGCTTGCCGGCCGACTGGGCGGCGTCGACGTGGAACACGATGCCGTGCTCCCGGCACAGCGCCCCGATCGCCGCGATGTCGTTGATCGTGCCGAGTTCGTTGTTCACGTGCATCACGCTGACCAGGAAGGTGTCCTCGCGCAGCAGCGGCGCGAGCGCCTCGGGGCGTACGATGCCGCCGCGATCCGGCGCAACCAGGCTGAGCGCGAAGCCCTGCGCCTCCAGATGGCGGCAGGTATCGAGCACGGCGCTGTGCTCGATCGACGAGATCACGATATGACCGTCGTGGCGCCCGCGGTGCGCGGCCACGCCCTTCAGCGCGAGGTTGTCGGCTTCCGTCGCCCCCGAGGTCCACACGATCTCGCGCGGGTCCGCCCCGATCAGGTCCGCCACCTCGCGCCGCGCCTGCTCCACCGTCTCCTCCGCGCGCCAGCCGTAGACGTGCGTGCGCGAGGCCGGGTTGCCGAAGTTGCCGTCGATGGTCAGGCACTCGGCCATGCGCGTGGCGACCCTGGGATCGACCGGTGTGGTGGCGAGGTAATCGAGGTAGACGGGCAGGCGCATGCGGGAGGGTTCCGTGATCAGGACAGTGCCGCGACCGGGATGTCGCCGCCGGTGCCGCGGCGGCGCGACGCAGGTGCCTCGCGGCGGTCCTGGCGCTCGGAGACGCGCTGCACATCGGCGCGCGCCACCAGGTCGCCCAGCGTGATGCCGTCGAGGAAGGAATGGATGCGACCGCTGAGGTCGTACCACAGGGTCTGCGTCAGGCACATGCGTCCGCGGCCACAGCTTTCCATGCCCTGGCAGCCGGCCGCATCGTAGGCCTCGTTGACCGCATCGATGATCACCGCGACGCTGATGTCGGCGCCCGGGCGGCTCAGCCGGTAGCCGCCGCCCGGACCGCGCACGCTGGCGACCAGACCGGCGCGCCGCAAGCGGGCAAACAACTGCTCCAGGTACGACAACGAGATCTCCTGGCGCCGCGAGATGTCGGCCAGGCTCACCGGCCCGTGGCCCTCGTGCAGCGCCAGGTCGAGCATCGCCGTCACCGCGTAGCGGCCCTTGGTCGTCAAGCGCATCGCCGTCTCCCCGGGGTACTCGAGGCAGGCAGTATTCTTATTCCTACTTTGCCAGTCAAGAATTGCGCCAGCCGCCCCGGCGGGCGGCGGCGCTGACCTTGCCCATCTCGGTGAGCATGCCGCGCAGGATATTCAGCTCCATCTGGTCCAGCCGCACGCGGTTGAACAGCCTGCGCAGGCGGACCATCAGCTGCCGTGGCGCGGCCGGATTCAGGAAGCCGATGTCCTCCAGCGTGCACTCCAGATGCGCGTAGAAGCGCTCCATCCCCTCGACCGTCGCCAGCGGCTCGTCCCAGGCCGGCGCCGGCAGCGCGCCGGCCGTCGCGAGCGCGCACATGCGCAGCTCGTAGCAGAGCAGCTGTACCGCCGCGGCCAGGTTCAGCGAGCTGTAGCCGGGGCTGGTCGGCACGTGCACGTGCCAGTGGCACAGCCGCAGTTCCTCGTTGCTGAGCCCCGCGTCCTCGCGTCCGAACACCAGCGCCACCTCCTCGCCCCCGCGCTCGACCAGGCACAGCCGTCCGAGCTCACGCGGGCCCAGCTGCGGCAGCTGGATGCGCCGCTCGCGCGCACTGGTACCGATCACCAGGCTGCAGTCGGCAACCGCCTCCGCGAGCGTGGCGGTCACCACCGCGGAATCGAGCACGTCGGTGGCCTGCACCGCGCGGTAGCTCGCCTCGCGGTGCGGGAAGTCGGCCGGCGCCACCAGGTAGAGCCGCCGCAGGCCCATGTTCTTCATCGCACGCGCGGCGGCGCCGATGTTGCCCGAGTGCAGCGTGCCGACCAGCACCACGCGCACCCGCGCGAAAACGCGCTCGAGCGCCTGTTCGTCCACCTGATCCGTCATGCTGTCACCGCATCGCGCCAAAATGGGCATTTTGCTTGGCCGCGTCGCGGCTGCAAAGCACCGTGTGCAGGCGCTGTGTATACTGGCGCGCCGTTTTTCGCGGCGTCCGCAGCAGGAGATTCCCGTCGATGCATCCCATGGTCAACATCGCCCTCGCGGCGGCACGCAAGGCCGGCGAGCTCATCGCGCGCGCCGCCGACCGCATCGACCTGATCGAGGTGAGCCGCAAGGCGGACAATGACTTCGTGACCGAGACCGACCGCGCCGCCGAGCGCGAGATCATGTTCCAGCTGCGCAAGGCCTATCCCGACCACCAGATCCTCGCCGAGGAAAGCGGCGCCTCCGGCGACCCCGCGCGCTCCGGCGGTTTCCAGTGGATCATCGATCCGCTGGACGGCACCACCAACTTCGTGCGCGGCATCCCGCACTTCGCAGTCTCGATCGCCTGCGTGCGCGACGGCCGCCTCGAGCACGCGGTGATCGTCGACCCGATCCGCCGCGAGGAATTCACTGCCACCCGCGGTGCCGGCGCGCAACTGAACGGGCGGCGCATGCGCGTCAGCGCGCGCGCCGGGCTCAAGGAGTCCGTGCTCGGCACCGGCATACCGTTCCGCGAACCGGCGATCGGGCTGTTGCCCGCGTACCTGCACACGCTGGAACAATTCGCGATGCGCAGCGCCGGCATCCGTCGCGCCGGCGCCGCGACGCTGGACCTCGCCTACGTGGCGGCGGGGCGCCTCGACGGCTTCTGGGAGATCGGCCTCAAGCCGTGGGACATGGCGGCTGGCGCGCTGCTGGTGCAGGAAGCCGGTGGACTGGTGGCGGACTTCGACGGCGGCAACGGCTGGATGGACAGCGGACGCATCGTGGCTGCCAACCCCAAATGCCTGAAGGCGATGCTGCAGGTGATCCGGCCCGCGCTGGGCAGCGGGGCTGCCTCCGCAGCGCCCGGCGCCGCCGACTGACGCCGCGCCCCGCTCAGGGCGTCTCCTGCGCCTCGCCCTGCTCGGGCGCGGGCAACATCAGATCGGTGCGTTCGAGTCCCACGCGCAGCGCGAGGGCGGTCGCGACGTAGATCGACGAATAGGTGCCGATCACGATACCGATCGTCAGCGCAAGCGAAAAGCCGCGCAGCGTCTCGCCACCGAAGATCAGCAGCGCGATAACCGACAACAGCGTCACTCCCGAGGTCATCAGGGTGCGGCCCAGCGTCTGGTTCAGCGAGGCGTTGGCCAGACTGCTCATGTCCGTGCGGCGCATCTTGCGCGCGTTCTCGCGGATACGGTCGAACACCACGATGGTGTCGTTGATCGAGTAGCCGATCAGCGCGAGGAAGGCGGCCAGCACCGCCAGGTCGATTTCCCAGCCGAACAGCGCGAAGGCACCCAGCGTGATCACCACGTCGTGCACCAGCGCCGCGACCGCCCCCACCGACAGCTTCCACTGGAAACGCATCGACACGTAGAGCATCACGACCAGGAACGAGGTCAGCACCGCCAGCACGCCCTGGCTGGCCATTTCCTCGCCCATCTGGGGCCCGACCAGTTCGGTGCGCCGCAGCGTCACGCCGGCCGCGTTGCGCGCGGCGAGACCGTCGACGATCCGCTGCACCGCGGACGCCGAATCGGCGCTCGGCAAGCGGATCAGCACCTCCTGCTCGGAGCCGAAGTGCACCGCCGAGGCGCGCGGGAAACCCACCTCCGCCAGCGTGCCGCGCACCTCGTCGAGCGCCACCGGAGCGCCGAAGCCCACCTCGAGCAGCGTGCCGCCGGTGTAATCGAGCCCGAGGTTCAGTCCGCGCAGCGCGAACGCGCCGATCGACACCACGATCAGCAGCGCCGACAGCGCGAAGGCCGCCGTGCGCAGGCGCATGAAATCCAGTGCGGGTTGCCCTTCGCTCATCGATCGCTCCTAGATGGAAAGCCGCGCGACGCGCCGGCCGCCATAGACCATGTTCACCAGCACCCGCGTCCCCATCACCGAGGTGAACATCGAGGTCAGGATCCCCAGCGACAGCACGACCGCGAAGCCGCGCACCGGCCCGGTGCCCACCGCGTAGAGGATCACCGCGACCAGCAGCGTCGTGATGTTCGAGTCGATGATCGTCAGCCACGCGCGGTCGTAGCCCGCCGCGATCGCCGAATGCGGTGGCATGCCGTTGGCGAGTTCCTCGCGGATGCGCGAGTTGATCAGCACGTTGGCGTCCACTGCCATGCCGACCGTCAGCACGATGCCGGCCATGCCGGGCAGCGTCAGCGTGGCCGACAGCATCGACATCACCGACAGCAGCAGCATCACGTTGAAGGCCAGCGCGAGGTTCGCGAAGACGCCGAACACGCGGTAGACGGCCAGCATGAACAGCACCACCAGCACGGAGCCGATCGCCATCGAGCGCAGGCCGAGCGCGATGTTGTCCGCGCCCAGCGACGGGCCGACGGTGCGCTCCTCGACGAAATCGAGCGGCGCGGCGAGCGCCCCGGCACGCAGCAGCAGCGCGAGCTCGGCGGACTCCGACGGATTGTCCAGCCCGGTGATGCGGAACTGCGTGCCGAGCGCGGACTGGATGGTGGCGAGGCTGATGATCTTCTTCTCGTCGTAACGTTCGAGCACCGGCACCTCGTTGCCGGTGGCGTCCTTCTCGTAGCCGACCGTGCGCGACTTGCGCTCGATGAACAGCACCGCCATGCGGCGCTTGATGTTGTCGCGCGTGGCGCGGTTCATCAGGGTGCCGCCCTGGCTGTCGAGGTTGATGTTGACCTGCGGGCGGCCGTTCTCGTCGAAGCTCGACGAGGCGCCGGTCACGCGGTCGCCGCCGATGATCAGGTCACGCTCGATCCACGCGCTGCGTTCGGGACCGCCGCCGGCGCGGAACTCGAACTGCTCGCGCTCGGTGGCGGGCGCATCGGGGCGCGCCTCGAGGCGGAACTCCAGGTTGGCGGTCTTGCCGAGGATGCGCTTGGCCTCCGCGGTGTCCTGCACGCCGGGCAGCTCGACGACGATGCGGTTGCGGCCCTGCTGCTGGATCAGCGGCTCGGCCACCCCGAGTTCGTTGACGCGGTTGCGCAGCGTGGTGAGGTTCTGCTCGACAGCGTAGTCCTCGAGCTCGCGTATCTGCTGCTCGCCGAGCGCCAGCGTGAGCAGGAAGCGCCCGTCACGCTCCTCGGTGAGCCGCTGCAGTTCCGGTGCGTGCTCGCGGATCACCTCGACCGCCTGGGTGCGCACCTCGTCGCTGGCGAACGAGGCATCGATGTGGTTGCCGTCGCCGGCCTTGACCAGTCCGCGGATCCGCTCCTCGCGCAGCTTCTTGCGCAGGTCCGCCTCGTAGACCGCGATCCGCTTCGCCACCGCCGCCTCGGTATCGACCTGCAACAGGAAATGAACGCCACCCCGGAGGTCGAGGCCCAGCTTCAGCGGCGCGCCGCCGATCGCGGTGAGCCAGGCGGGCGTGGTCGGCGCGAGGTTCAACGCGACCACGAAATCGTCACCGAGCGCGCGCCGCGCCAGCGCCTGCGCGCGCAACTGCTGCTCCATGCCGGTCAGCCGCACCAGTCCGGAGCGCGGCCCGACTTCACTGCCCTTGACCGCGACCCCGGCCTCCTCGAGCGCCGCGCGCGCGCGATCGAGCACCGTATCGTCGATCGCCAGCGCGCTGCTGGCACCCGAGATCTGGATCGCCGGGTCCGGCGGGTAGAGGTTCGGCAGCGCATAAATGGTCGAAACGACCAGCACGAGCGCGACCAGCAGGTTCTTCCAGAGCGGGTATCGGTTCAGCATGCGCGGACAGGTATCCGTGACGAGGGGGCTGCGGACCCGGCCGTGGCCGGGCTCCGAAGCCGCCGGATTATAGCGATGACCCCGCGGGTCGCCAAATGCGTCTCATCCGAGCCAGACGCGGGCATTGCGGAACAGGCGCGTCCAGCCGCCGTCCTCGCCCCACGCGCTGGGGCGCCACGAGTTCTGCACGGTGCGGAACACCCGCTCGGGGTGCGGCATCATGATCGTGACGCGGCCGTCGGAGGAAGTGACCGCCGCCACCGCCGCTCCGGAGCCGTTCGGGTTGGCCGGGAAGCGCTGCGTGGGCTCGCCGTGGTGATCGACGTAGCGTATCGCCACACCGCCGGCGGCCTCCAGCGCCGCGCAGGCGCCGTCGGCGAAGGTGGCACGCCCCTCGCCGTGCGAAACCACCACCGGGATCAGCGAACCCTGCATGCCGCCCAGCAAGACCGACGGGCTGCGCTCGATGCGCACCAGCGCCACGCGCGCCTCGTACTGCTCGGAGGTGTTGCGCAGGAAGCGCGGCCAGTGCGCGCTGCCGGGAATGATCTCGCGCAGGTGCGCCATCATCTGGCAACCGTTGCATACCCCCAGCGTGAAGGTGTCGGTGCGCGCGAAGAAGCGGCGAAACTGCTCGCGCGCGCGCTCGTTGTAGAGGATCGTGCGCGCCCAGCCGCCGCCGGCGCCGAGCACGTCGCCATAGGAGAACCCGCCGCAGGCGGCGATGCCGGACACGCCGGCCAGATCGAAGCCACCGCCGATGATGTCGCTCATGTGCACGTCGATCGCGGCGAATCCGGCGCGATCGAAGGCCGCCGCCATCTCGTACTGCCCGTTCACGCCCTGCTCGCGCAGGATCGCCACCCGCGGGCGCGTACCGGTGGCGACGAACGGCGCCTCGATGCGTTCGGAGGGATCGTAGACCAGCCGCGCGCACAGTCCGGGATCGTCGGCGTCGAGCAGCGCGTCGTACTCCTCGCGCGCGCACTCCGGATGGTCGCGCAGCGCCTGCATCCGGTAGCTCAGCTCGGCCCACGCGCGATGCAGCGCGGTGCGTGTGTTTCGGTACACCACGCGCTCGCCGCTCAGGATCACGATCGCATCCCCATGCCCGGGGCGCCCGAGCACGTGCAGCGCATCGGCCAGCCCGGCCGCCGCGAAGTGCGCGCGCACCGCGGCCAGGTCGTCCTCGCGCACCTGCAGTACGGCACCGAGTTCCTCGGCGAACAGCGCCGCCAGCGGATCCGCACCCAGCGCCGCGATATCGACCTCGAGCGCGGCACGACCGGCGAACGCCATCTCGCACAGCGTGACCAGCAGGCCGCCGTCGGAGCGGTCGTGACAGGCGAGCAGCAGCCGCTCGCGCAGGCAGCGCTGCACCGCGGCGAAGAAGCCGCCGAGCGCACGCGCGTCGTCGACGTCGGGCACGCGGTCCCCGACCTGGTTGTAGACCTGCGCCAGCGCCGAGCCCCCGAGCCGGTTGCGCCCGCGCCCCAGGTCGACCAGCAACAGCAGCGAGGCGGTTTCGTCGCGCTGGATCTGCGGCGTCACCGCCAGGCGCACATCGGTCACCGACGCGAAGGCCGAGACGACCAGCGACAGCGGTGCGACCACCTCGCGCTCGCCATCGGCCGCGCGCCAGCGCGTTTTCATCGACATCGAGTCCTTGCCTACCGGAATCACGATGCCGAGCTGCGGGCACAGCTCCATGCCGACCGCGCGCACCGCCTCGAACAGCGCCTGGTCCTCGCCGGGATGCCCGGCCGCCGCCATCCAGTTCGCCGACAGCTTCACGTCGGCGAGCCGCGCGATCGGCGCCGAGGCGATGTTGGTCAGCGCCTCGCCTACCGCCATGCGCGCCGAGGCGGCCGCATCGACCAGCGCGAGCGGGGTGCGCTCGCCGATCGCCATCGCCTCGCCGGCGCAGGTGTCGAACGACGCGGTCGTGATGCCGGCATCCGCGACCGGCACCTGCCACGGACCGACCATCTGGTCGCGGCTCACCAGCCCGGTCACGCTGCGGTCGCCGATGGTGACCAGGAACCCCTTGCCCGCCACCGCCGGCAGCCGCAGCACGCGCTCCACCACCTCGGCGATCTCGACCCCGGCGAGCGCGAGCGGCGTGCGCGGCGGCTCGGCACGCGCGTACTCGCGCTGCATGCGCGGCGGCTTGCCGAACAGCACCGACAGCGGCAGATCGACCGCCTGCGTGCCGTCGCGCCCGTCGGCGAGCGCCAGATGCGGCTCGGCGGTCGCCTCGCCGACCACCGCGTAGGGGCAGCGCTCGCGCGCGCAGATGGCGTCGAAACGCTCCAGATCGGCCGCATCGACCGCGAGCACGTAGCGTTCCTGCGCCTCGTTGCACCACAGCTCGAGCGGCGACAACCCGCTGTCGGCGCTGGGGATGCGCTCCAGCGCGAAACGCCCGCCGCAGCCACCGTCCTTGACCAGTTCCGGCAAGGCGTTCGACAGCCCGCCGGCACCCACGTCGTGGATGAAGCGGATCGGGTTGCGCTCGCCGAGCTGCCAGCAGCGGTCGATCACTTCCTGGCAGCGGTGTTCGATCTCGGCGTTGTCGCGCTGCACCGAGGCGAAATCCAGTTCCGCGTCGCTGGTGCCCGAGGCCATCGACGACGCCGCGCCGCCACCGAGGCCGATCAGCATCGCCGGCCCGCCGAGCACCACCAACCGCGTGCCGCCGCCCATGCGTCCCTTCGCGACGTGCTCCGCGCGGATGTTGCCCAGGCCGCCGGCGAGCATGATCGGCTTGTGGTAGCCGCGGATCGCGCCGGCGTGCGTCTGCTCGAAGCTGCGGAAGTAACCGCAGATCGCCGGGCGCCCGAACTCGTTGTTGAACGCGGCGCCGCCGATCGGCCCCTCGAGCATGATCCTGAGCGCCGAGGCGATGCGCTCCGGGCGGCCGTGATCGACTTCCCACGGCTGCACGAACCCGGGCACGCGCAGGTTCGACACGCTGAAACCGACCAGTCCCGCCTTCGGGCGCCCGCCGACGCCGACCGCGCCTTCGTCGCGGATCTCGCCGCCGGAGCCGGTCGACGCACCCGGGTATGGCGCGATCGCGGTCGGGTGGTTGTGTGTCTCCACCTTCATCAGGATGTGCACCGCCTCGCGGTGATACGCGAATTCGCGCGTGTCCGGGTCCGGGAAGAAACGGCCCGCGTCGTGGCCGCGGATCACCGCCGCGTTGTCGGCATACGCGCTCAGCACGTCGGGATCCGCCGCGACGCGATGCGTGTTGCGGATCATCGCGAACAGGCTGTGCGGCTGCGGTTCGCCGTCGATGCGCCACGAGGCGTTGAATATCTTGTGGCGACAGTGCTCGCTGTTGGCCTGCGCGAACATCATCAGCTCGACATCGGTGGGATTGCGTCCCAGCGCGACGAAACTCTCGCACAGGTAGTCGATCTCGTCGGCGGCGAGCGCGAAGCCGAACTCCGTGTTCGCGCGCTCGAGCGCGGCGCGGCCGCCACCGAGGATATCGACCACGCGCAACGGGCGCGCCGGCTCGTGCGCGAACAGACGTTCGGCCTCGGCGAGACTGCCGAACACGGTCTCGACCATGCGGTCGTGCAGCGGCTCGGCGATGCGCGCGCGCAGCACCGAATCCGCGCCCGCGCCGTTCACCCGATACGCGATGCCACGCTCGATGCGCCGGATGCACGCGAGTCCGCAGTTGCGTGCGATGTCGGTCGCCTTGCTCGACCACGGCGATTGCGTGCCCGGACGCGGCACGACCAGATACAGCTCACCGTCGGCGTCGTCCGCGTGCTCCGGGCTGTCGAGCAGTTCACGCAGCCGCTGCAGATCCGTCGCCGCGAGTTCACCCGTGGTCTCGACGAAATACATGTGACGCGCCGTGAGCGCGGCGATGCGCGCATCGTGCGCGCGCACTTGCGCGAGCAGCCGTTCGAGCCGGAATGGCGAAAGCGCCGAGGCGCCGGCGAGTGTCAGCATGCGAGCTCCCGATGAGGTGCCGGAGGGCGCCGCGCGACCGCGGCGAGACGCGGATTCTAACGTACGGGGCGATAGCGCTCACTGACTTCGCGGGTCCGCGAACGCGCTTGCCCCCATGAAATACCGGTAATTTTTTGCGCTCGCACGGGCTAGGCAGACGCGCCTCACGCTCTAGAATCGCCCTGCCAGTTACAGCAAGAGTGTGACCGATGAGGATCACAACAACTACTGGAACACTGGAAAGCAGGCTCCGGCCCTTCGCGAAGACCCTCAGGGCAGCGTTGATGGGCATTCTGTGTGCGGTTCTGGGCGCATGTCCCAGCGAGACCTACCAGTCACACTCCGGAGCGCTTCCACGAGATTCCCTCGATGAGGTTCTGGCGCGCGGCACGCTGCGCGTCGTCAGCCGGGTGAACCCGGCGACCTTCGTCGTCGACAAGCACGGTCCTTCCGGGATCGAGTTCGAACTCGCGCGCGCGTTCGCCGGCTCGCTGGGTGTTAAAATCGAGATACTGCCGGCGGCGAACATCGCCGACGTGTACGCAGCGCTCGACAGCGGCGCAGCCGACATGGCCGCCTCGGGCCTGTCGCAGCGCAGCCACGGCAGCTCGGCCTACTGGTACAGCGCGCCGTATCTCGAGGTGCGCCAGCAGATCGTGCACCGCAGCGGCACGCCGCGCCCGCGTTCGATCGCGGACCTCGCAGGCAAGCGCGTGATGGTGCTCGCGCAGAGCAGCTCGGCCGACGCGTTGCGTGCCGCGCAACACGAACATCCCGCGCTCGGCTGGATGGAAGCCACGCGCATCGAAACCTTCGACCTGCTGCGCAAGATCGTCGACGACGAGATCGATTACGCGATCGTGAAATCGAACGAGTTCCTGATGCACGCCGGACTGTTCCCCACGCTCGAGGTCGCGTTCGAACTCGAGCACGGCGAGCGCCTGGCGTGGGCCACCGCCGAGCGTGCGCCGAACGCGCGACTGCACGGGGCTATGCAACGTTTCCTGGCCGACCACGAGCGCTCCGGCGAACTCGACCTGCTGCGCGAGCGTTTCTTCGGTTACCTGCCGGAAGTCAACCGCCGCGCGCTGACCGCCTTCGCCGAACGCGTCGAGACGCAGCTGCCGCGCATCGAGAAGGCGCTGCGGCGCATCGCCGCCGAGGAAGGCATCGACTGGCGCATGCTGGCGGCGATCGCGTACCAGGAATCGCACTGGAATCCGCGCGCGGTGTCGCCTACGGGCGTGCGCGGCATGATGATGCTGACGCAGGCCACCGCACACGCGATGGGCGTGGCCAACCGCACCGACATGGAACAGAGCCTGCGCGGCGGGGCGCGCTATTTCCAGCGTCTCCTCGATGGCGTGGACCAGCGCATCGCCGCGCCGGAGCGCGAGCTGTTCGCGCTCGCCGCGTACAACATGGGCCCGGCGCACGTCGAGGATGCGCGCCGGCTCGCGAAGTTGCGCGGCGCGAACCCCGACGTGTGGGCCGACGTGGAGAAGCAGTTGCCGCTGCTGACGCAGCGCGCGTGGTATTCGCGCACGCGTTATGGTTTCGCCCGCGGCTATGAAACGCTGGGCTTCGTGAACAGGATCCGCCAGTACCACCGCTACCTCGAGCACCACGAGGACGGCCCCGGGCTGTTCGAGCTCGCGATGGCCTCGCGCCACAGCGCGCCGGCGCTACCCGCGCGCTCCTGAATCCACGCCGCGCCGGCCGCGGAAGAAGTCCTGCATCAGCCGCGCGGCCTCGTCCGCGCACACCCCCTCGCTCCACGCGACGCGGTGGTTCAGGAACGGCTGATCGAGCAGGCCCACATTGCTGGCCACCACCCCGGCGCGCGGCTCCCGCGCCGCGAACACCAGGCGCGCCACGCGCGTGTGCACCAGGGCGCCCGCGCACATCGCGCACGGCTCGATCGTCACGTACAGCGTCGACGCGGGCAGCCGGTAGTTGCCCGCCGCGAGCGCCGCCGCCCGCAAGGCCACGATCTCCGCGTGCGCGCTGGGATCGCAACGCCCGACCGGCGCGTTCCAGCCCTCGCCGAGCACGCTTCCCGCACGCACCAGCACCGCGCCCACGGGCACCTCGCCCGCGGCCGCGGCATGGTGCGCCAGCTCCAGCGCACGCCGCATCCAGTGTTCGTCGTCGTCAACGGTCTGCTGCACCCCTGTTCCCCCGGAGCCGTCTGCTGCGGCTATGATCGCTCAGCCGCGCTGCCGATGGCAGTGCGCTCGACCGATCCACCACGGAGACCCGCATGAGCGACAAGTACACCACGCTGAACCCCGAGCTCTACGCGTACCTGCTCGCGCAGCGCAGCGAGCGCGATCCGGTGCTCGAACGCATCGCGCGCCACAACGAGACGCTCGGCATGATGGCGCTGGCGCAGATCGCGCCGGACCAGGGCGCGTTCCTCACCCTGCTCGCCCGCGCAGTCGGGGCGCGCGAGGCGATCGAGGTCGGCACCTTCACCGGCTACAGCGCGCTCTGCATCGCGCGCGGCCTGCCGGCCGACGGACGGCTGCTGTGCTGCGACATCGACCCGGTGCACACGGCCGCCGCACGCGGCTTCTGGGACGAGGCGGGCGTCGGTGATCGCATCGAGTTGCGGATCGGCCCCGCGCTCGACACCCTGCGTGCGCTGCCCGCCACCGAACGCTTCGACCTCGGCTTCATCGATGCCGACAAGACCGGCTACCGCGACTACTACGAGGAAGTGCTGGCGCGCCTGCGCCCGAACGGACTGATCCTGTTCGACAACGTGCTGTACCAGTGGTCGGGACAGATCACGCGCGAGGACGCCACCGATGAGAACACGGTGGCGCTGCGCGCGCTGAACGCGAGCCTGGCGCGCGACCCGCGCGTCGAGGTCGTGATGCTCGCGGTCGGCGACGGGCTCACGATCGCGCGCAAGCGGCGGGGGCAGGAGTGAGGTAGCGACCGCGCGAGCGAGGCAAGCAGCGGCGCTCGATTGCGGCGCCTCACCTCTACCTCGACAATCATCCGTCGAAAGCGATCTCCAGCTTGTGGCCGAATCCCTGCCGGTTGTCGATCACGCGCGCCCAGCTCGGTGTCAGGCAATAGAACCCGCTGCCCAGCAACCGATCCGCTATCGACCGCTCCTGCGCGCTGGCAGGCCGGTCGCGCATCGCCGCGATCTGCGGGAAACGCTCCAGATAGCACTGCTCCGCCCGCCGCCGCTGCGCCCCCTCGAGCAACGCTGCCGTAGCGGCGAGTTGCACGCCTTCGATGTCGAGCCAGTCGAGCGCCTGCCCGCTGACCGTGACCGCCACCTGGGGGCTTTCGGCGATATGCCGGCTGTGCAGTGTTCTGGTATCGGAAACGAAGTACAGCCGACAGTCCCGATCGCAGGCGTAGAACAGACTGCAGGCCCACGACCGGCCGCCACTGCAGGTGGCCAGGGTCAGCGTGGTCCGGGCCTGCAGATAGGCGCGCAGCGGCGCCAGCTCATCGCGGGCCAACCCTGCCTTCCCATCGTTTCAATGCCCCGGTGTCGATATCGAACAGGTCGAGAATGCGGCCCACGGCGTGGACCACCAGATCGTCGATGGTCCGGGGCTGGATGTAGAAGGCGGGCACGGGCGGCGCGATGATCGCCCCCAGCTGGGCCGCCTCGTACAGCAGCTTGCAATGACCGACATGGAGCGGCGATTCCCTCGGCATCAGCACCAGCCGGCGGCGCTCTTTCAACGTGACGTCGGCGGCGCGCACCAGCAGGCTGTCGGCGTAGGAGTTGACGATGGCCGACAGCGTCTTCATCGAACAGGGCGCCACCACCATGCCATCGACCTTGAACGAGCCGCTGGAAATGCTGGCCGCCTGGTTGCGGTAGTTGTGCACCTCGTCGGCCAGTCCCTCCACATAGGCTGCGCTGACATCGGTCTCTATCTCGATGTTGAGCCTGGCGTAAGGACTCATCACCAGGTGGGTCTCCACCCCCTCGACCGATTTCAGCAGTTCCAGCAGGCGTACGCCGTAAACGACCCCGCTGGATCCGCTCATGCCGACGATCAACCGCTTCATTGCCTCACCCGCACTTTGTGACTGCCGGTCCTCACAGCCCCTCGAAATCGAACCGCGACAGGTCCACCTGTGCCATGGTGGCACGCGCGAACTTGGCCGGTCTCGGCAGCGGAACCGTTGCATCCACGCCAAGACGCGTCCACTTGTCGTTGGCCACCATCGGGTTGAGGCGGTGGCCAATGGTTTCGGGAATCAGCAGCAGGTCGGTTTCGTAGCGGCAACGGGTGGCCACGGCCCAGTCCACATCGGTGGGGCTGTAGATATCGACGTCGGTGTCCACCACCGTCACGGTCTTCACAAAGGCCAGCGAAACAAAAGCCGCCATGATGGCGTTGCGCTGGCTGCCCTCGTGTTTCTTGTCTATCTGCACCACCAGATGGTAGGGCACACTGCCATCGGCGAAGTGCACCGCCGTCACCTCCGGCACCAGGCCATGAATCTTGGCAAAGGCTCCGGCCGACGCACTGATACCGTAGGCGTTGCCGACTTCCTTGCCGGACAGGATCGAGTGGAACACGGGGTTGCGGCGCCGGGTGATCGCGGTCACTTCCATCACCCAGCGATCGTCACGCTCGGCGTAGTAGCCGGTGACCTCGGCGTAGGGGCCTTCGGGCTCGCGCACCCGGGGCAGGATCTTCCCTTCGATGACGAACTGGGCGTTGGCGATCGCCTCCACCGCCACCGTTTGCGCCTCGATCAGGGTCACCGGCTCACCCCACATCTGGCTGGCGATGCCCAACTCATCCATCTCGATGGGAGCGGCCGAGGCGGGCGAGGCGGCGGCCACCGTCAGCGGGAAGTCGATGCCGTTGTTGACGGTGATCTCCAGGGGCACGCCCTTCGCCTCGGCACGCCTGTAATAGTCCATCAGGTGACCGAGTTCCTCCAGCAACAGGGTGAGCCGGTTCGTGCCGGTCACCATCATCCGGTGGATCGACAGGTTGCGCACCCCGGTGTCGGGATCCTTGGCGATTACCACGCTGGAAGTGAGGTAACGTGCCCCGTCGCCTTCGGCGTGGTGGGGGATGGGCAGCGTGCCGAGATCGGGCGTAAGCTCCACCACCTCGTTGGCCGGTCCCTGTTTCACGATCACCGGTTCACCGGGCGATTGCTGCCAGGCGCGAATCTCGTCGCTCAGCACGAATGGCAGCCGGGCGCTGTCGGTCTGCAGCAGCTTCGCCAGCAGGTCGCGGTTCCAGTAGAGGCCGATCAGCACCGGGTAGTCGTAACCCTTGACCCGTTCGAACAGCAGCGCCTTGCCGCCCTCGAAGCGCTTGGCTATGCCGGCGAGTTCGAACACCGGGTCCACCTCGCTCTTCACCCGGATCAGGTGGTCGTGCTGTTCGAGGAACTCGATATAGCGCTGTATATCGGTCAGGTTGCGCTTTGCCAGATCCATCGCTGCCGCCTCGCATTCATCGTGGTTGTATTCGACCCCTGCCCCGGATCGGCAATAAATCGGGCCGGCAAGCCGGCCCGGCCGCAATGCTCCGGGATCGTCGCAAGCGAGCACAGTGTGTCCGAGGGGACCTGCGGTCGATGGTGGAATGATCCGTCCGCCAAGTCAAAGGCCCGGGTTATGGATAGTGATCCACTTCCATTCGGTCAGAATGTCCAGATCCGCCTCGGTACCCTCGCGCCCGTAACCACTCAGTCCCTGGCCTCCGAAGGGCGGGTTGGGCTCGTCCTGGATGGTGGCGCGGTTGATATGCACCGCCCCCGACTCCGCCCTTTCCGCAATCGCCAACGCCCGCTGAATATCCCGGGTCCAGAGGGAGAAGCTCAGTCCATACTCGGAGTCGTTGGCGCGCTGCAGTGCTTCCTCGGCGGTGCGGAAGGTGTAGAGACTGGTGACCGGGCCGAAGGTCTCTTCGCGACAAACCGCCATTGCCTCGGTCACGCCACGTAACACTGTAGGCCGGCAACGGTTGCCGACCCAATCTCCACCGGCCAGGACCTCGGCCCCCTTGCTGATGGCGTCCTCGATATGGCGACGCACCCGCTCGCGCTGGCGCGCACTGATGATCGGCCCAACGGCGGTGCTCAAATCCCGAAGATCACCCATCCCCATCTGCTCGGTGGCGGCGAGAAACTTGCGGGTGAACTCCTCGGCGATGCCCTCCTGCAGATAGATGCGGCTGGCAGCCATACAGGCCTGGCCCTGGAAAAAAAAGATGCTCATGGCAGCCGTGTTCGCGGCAGCGTCGATATCGGCGTCCTCGAACACCACCAACGGACTCTTGCCTCCCAACTCCTGGGTGGTGGGTTTGAGGTCCCGAGCCGCCAACTGCGCCACGTGCCTGCCCACCCGGGGCGATCCGCAGAAACTGATGCTCTTTACCAGAGGGTGGGTAGTAAGGGAGTCGCCGATCTCGAACGGATTGCCCGTCACCACGTTGAACAGCCCCGCGGGAACCCCCGCCTCATGCAGGGTTTGGGCAAAACGCAGCGACACCTGGGACGAAAACTCCGACGGCAGTTGCACCACCGCATTGCCGCAGGCAATTGGCATCACCCCCTGCTTGGTCACCTTGAGCAGCGGCACGTTGAACGGCGAAATCGCCGCCACAACGCCTACCGGCTGCCGGATCGCCATGCTGTAGACCTCGGGGTTATCCGACGGAATCACCTCACCGCGGATATGCCGAGGCACGCCAGCCGCCGCCCGCAGAGCGCTGATGCAGTAGTCCACCTCGAACTGGGCCTTGAAGACAGGCGACCCCACTTCATCCACCAGAATGTCCAGGTACTCCTGGCGATCACGCTCAACGAGTTCGGCGGCGCGCATCATCCACACTTCCCGCTCGCGGGCCAGCCGGTGGCGATGGGCCTCGAAGGCCGCCCTGGCAACCCGTATGGCCGCATCCATATCCTCCACCGTCGCTTCGGCCACACGGCTGTAGAGCGAATCATCGAGGGGATTCAGATCGTCGAAATAGCGGCCCGACGAGGGCGCCACCCATTCGCCACCAATCCACAAATCCGACTCCTTCACTTGTGGCATTGATCATTCTCCTGAGAGCATGCAAACCGGCCAACCGGTTTGCATTTTTATGGATCGATTTCCTCTGACATTGTCCTCGCACCCGCAGCATGGGTTGAGCAGCGAGGGCAACCTTCCATCCTAGAAGTTGTACTTCACGGACAGGCTCCATTCCTTGCCTCTGGAATAGATGCCCTCGGCATAACCCGGCGCGCTGTTGAAGGACGACCTGCCCGTAATCAGATACAGCTCATCGGTCAAGTTGCGCCCGGCCGCGACCAACTCCCATGCATCACTTGCACTCGTCATGGTAATCGACGCATTTAACAGATTGTAAGAATCCGACAACAGCAGGGGATCGTTGGTCGCGTCCTGATACGTCTCATCGGAATAGATCCAGTCCAATCTCGGTTCAACCGTCCACTCACCCCAGGTGGTGGTATAGGAAATGCCCAGATTGGTGGACCATTCTGGCACCTGCGCAAACGCCGAATCCTTGGTAATGGGGGTTGTGTTGAGGATGTCGTCACTCAGTTCCTCGTACTCCGCGTCGAGATACCCCACGCCCAGTTGAATCAGCCAGGACGACTCGGGAATATACGTCGCCTCGATCTCGAACCCCTTGAGGGTCGCTTCACCGGCGTTCTTCGTAACCGGCGCAAAGCCAAACAGTGCCACAAGCTGCATGTCCTGGTAATCCGAATAAAACGCTGCCGCATTGACCCGCAGCGAGTTGTCCAGCCAGGAAGACTTCAGACCGAACTCGATCGCCTCCACTTCCTCCGGATCAAAACTCGTCACAGCCGGGGCGCCCGCCTGGTAGCGCTGGACGAACCCGCCACTCTTGAAACCCTGGGAATAGGTTGCATACACCATAACGTCATCGCTCAGATTCCACGCTCCATTGACCATCACATTGGTCTTCTGGAACTCTTCCTCTACCCATTCCTGGGGCACCAGCGAGTCGCCGGGCAGAAAAAGTAGACCAGGGAAAGGCCCCCCCGGGCAGGCCGCGGGTCCCTCGGCACCCGTGGGACAATCGGCGTACCGGTTACGCGTACCAGGACCGCCCCCACCGAAATATGGCCCACCGTCCGGAGGAACTATCGAATACGGCAGGAACTGCTTCTGCTCGTCCGTGTAGCGAATGCCTGCCGTAATACTGAAATCAGAAGTCATATCCCACGTGGATTTAGCGAACACGTCCCAGTTATCGTTTTCCACCTCGCCGCCACTGAATATGCTGCCCACCTGAATGGGAAGACCATCTAGCGGATTCGGGTTCTCTGCATTCTCCTCGAAGTAAAAAAGACCCAGAATCCATTTGACCTGGCTATCGTACGCCACACCCGAGAACTGAATTTCCTGACTGAACTGTTCGTGGTAAAACTCGTCCTCCGTATTGATCAGCACATGCGGCGTTGCATCACCATCCCGAGCGGAAAAACTTTCGAGATCCCGATATCCGGTGATCGATTTGACCGTGAGCTTCTCCGAAACATCCCACTCTGCGGTCAGGTGCACCCCCCAATAGTCCAGATCGGACTCCACCTTCGATGTGCCGCCACTCTTGTGCTCACCGAGAATAGTCGTTTCATTCAAGCAGTTGGGATCACCGTTAGTCGGCGATGGAATGGGAGCGCCCGCGGGCGCTCCGGTATAAACACTACAGCTAGGGATCTGGTAGCGGTTTGCCAGTGTCGGCCACACCGCGCTGTCATTGACTCCAAGAGAAACCGCAGGCGCCCCCTGCTCATTCTCCTTCGTATAATCTGCCGTCAGTAAAACCGTCAGTTGGTCCGACGCCTGCCACAGCAGGGCAACTCGCCCGGCAAGGGAGTCGTCGTCACCCAACTCCACGCCGTCGTAAACCCGCTCTACATAACCGTCGCGCTTCGAACTCGCGAGGCTGATTTTGCTAAACAAATTCTCGCTGAGCGGCACATTGAAATTGAGCACCGCATTGCGCATGTCGTCGCTGCCCAGCTTGACTTCGGCATTACCGGAAAACTCGTCCGTCGGCTTCTTGGAATTCAGCAATACCGCCCCGCCGATGGTGTTACGCCCGAACAGGGTTCCCTGCGGTCCCCTGAGGACTTCCACGCTTTCCATCTCCAGAAAACTCGTGGAAGCGCCGATCGACCGGGCGTAGTAGACGCCATCCACGTAAAGACCAACACCTGGATCGGTTACCGCCGTAAAATCAGTTTGTCCGATTCCACGGATAAAAATCTGTGACGACGCACTGCTCCCAGACGCCGGCGCATACGCATCAAAGGTCAGGTTGGGCGTAATGTCCCCCAACTGGTCAGTCGAGGAGATTTGCCGCGCCTTGAGGTCATTCGAGGTAAACGCCGATACGGCCAGTGGCGCATCCTGGAGACTTTCCTCCCGCTTTCGCGCTGTAACCACGATCTCTTCCAACGCAAACCCAGACGCCGGCGGCTGCGCCAGTGCATGGCAGGATGATGAAACGGCAAGGCAAAGAGCAAGAAGTCTGGAGGGACTCGACGTATTCACAGGCACCTCACTTTACTAGAAATATTGGCTTTTCCGTCGCACCGGCAGTCGAAATGCCAGTTCACCACGGACATATATAATTCGATATTTTCAAGACACTCGGGATGGAGCCTTCTTCAAGTACATGAACAGTCCCATGAAGCCGCTCATGAAACCGCTCAGCAAACCGCTGATGCCATTATTGACGGCATTTTCCATGAGCGATTCCGGAAACGGGACCAGGAAATAGTTCACGGAAAAGGACAACACCAGGGCTATCGCCGCTCCGACACCCCCGGCTTTTAGTGCATCACGCTGATTGGCCGCCATCTCATTTGCTCCTCTGGAAAAAGAGAAGATTATCTGAAGGATTACTTGGCGATACTTTCCCGGAGCAACTTGCGATTTGCCTTGCCGGTATTTCCCCGGGGCAACGATTCCAGGAAACGGTACTGCCTTGGTTTCTTGTAACTCGACAACTCGGAACGTTCGACATGATTCCTCAATTCCTGCTCGGAAATTTCTTCTGTTGCGACGATGAATGCAGTAATTCGCTCGCCCCACTCCTCGTCGGGCACACCGATCACCAGACACTCGCTGACGGCAGGATGCTGTAACAGAACTTCCTCCACCTGCGTCGGCAAAACATTGATCCCGCCAGAAATGATCATGTCGTCTACGCGACCACGCAGATACACGTAACCTTCTTCATCCAACATCCCGACATCACCTGAACGCCACCAGCCATTCTCGAACACCTTGGCTGTCAGTTCGGCCCGCCGCCAGAAGCTACTGGCGACCGATGGTCCCCTGATGATGATTTCACCATCGGTCCCGGGAGGAAGTTGCTGATCTACACGTCCACCAGGCTCGATCACCCTGAGTTCTACGCCCTCACCTGGACGACCCACGCTTTCCAGTCGATTCAAATCACGGTAATCCTCAGGCAACATCACCGTGCAACCAGCCCACGAGCCGGTCTCGGTGGTTCCATAGGTATTTATTATCGAAGGAGATATTTTTTCACGAAGTCGCATCAGGGTAGACCGATCCATCACCTCACCTGCGTAGCCAATTCGCCGCAATGAGGATAGATCGGTCGAGTCGTTTACCTCACGCAATACCGCCCGCCACATGGTAGGCACCAGGAAGCAGACGGACACTTGTTCCGCGGCGATGGTCGCCAGGGCTTTCGCAGGTGACCACTCGGGCAAATAAACTATCTTCGACCCGCCATACAGAAACGGCAGCGTGCAGTTGTACCAGCCAATGAACGCCGTGGTAAAAACGTTCAGGCCGCACGCATTCTCGTCGGCTACCATATACCTGACACCGTATCGACCGCTGGCCACCAGGGTACGGTGCGTGTGCATTACCCCCTTGGGGACACCGGTTGTACCGGAGGAGAGCGCGATGACTGCCGTATCGTCCATCGCCGCAGGCTCAATCTCAAGATCCGGTTGGTAGGCCTCGAGATCACGCGGAATCGTCACATCATTCTCTGCACGCATTTCCACAGCGGGAGTAATGCCGGAGATCGATCGGACGTAAGCGCGAATCCCAGTCTCAGCCTGTTTTATCGAGTCGAGCCGGTTCGAAAAGGCACCATCGTAAACGAGCAAGGACGGCGCGAGTTCCTCGAGAACCTTCCGCAACAGCGCATCTGATTCCCTGACATGCAGCGCTACCGGGATGGCGCCGAGTTCGATGGCGCCGAAGAGCGCTATCACATGAGAGGTGGAAGGTGGCATGAGCAGCGCCACCCTATCCCCTTTGCGAACCCCATGTGCATGCAGCAACTTCGCCATCCGCACAACACACTCGCGGAGTTCGCCATAGCTGTAACGAGCCACGTCATCGACCACTGCGTCCTTGTCGGGCCATTTTTCGGCCGCGCGTCGAATTAGATCCCGCAACGTCAAATAATCGCGCAACATGAACCGGCACTCTTATGCTTGCTATCCATTCCCGAGAGAGACCGACCCGGATCTCCCGTTGGCCTAGATATCCTCGCGTGCGACCTGATAACTCTGAAGGCCCGGCTTGTATTCACGCTTCTTGAATGATTGAAGCGCGGTCTTGATCCAGTCGTCATTGGTCAGGCGCGACAACTCGTAAAGTTTCGCGATTTCGTAATCGATGGCGTCGGGAAAGTTCATATCGCGAGTGCGCTCGTACACCTGCTTCGTGAAGTCGAGCACGATGCGCCCCTTGCGCAGCAAGTTATCGACCACCTTCTGCGTCGCTTCATCCAAATCTGCCAGGGGTACCGACTTCGATGCCCAACCCAACGTCACCGCCTCCTTGCCATCGAAGGTGTCCGCGGTCAGCGAGTAATACAGTGCCTGCTTGCGGGACGGCATATTGGCCTGAGTGGCCCACGTAGTGCCTCCGCCGGGAAAGATGCCGAAATTGACTTCGGACAACCCCCAGGTCGACTCCTCCGCCACGATTGCTATGTCACACAGGCCTGCCACCAGCATGCCACCCCCGAAACACCAGCCATTAACCTTGGCAATGGTTACCGCAGGGAAGGCCTTGAGACGACGCATCCACTCGAACGAGTACCCGACCCCTTCCTTGAAACGGGCAGGCTCGTCCCAATTGTCAAAGAAGCATTTTTCCAGATCCATGCCCCCGATAAACGAGTCTCCAGCTCCGGTCAGCACCACCACCTTGACGTTCGCGGCCTCCACCTCCACGAGAGCCTGGCACATCTCGGCGTGCAGGGCAGGACTCATGCAGTTCTTCTTCTCTGGACGATTCAACGTAATCGTGGCGCTACCACCATGGATTTCGACGATGATGTTTTGGTAATTGCTCATATGGATTCCCTCACGCCAGCCGTGTTCCTTGAAGTGAAACGACAGGGGCAAAGTAGTTCCGCGCTCATCGGAAAGGCAATAAACATCGCGAAAACTATGTACACATTACGAACCGCCATGCGCAAATTCCCGTATACCACTCACACGGGAACACACGGCCCGAGTTGATTTGCCAACCGCAGAGGACCCAAGGGGCAAGGCCGAATGTCGAATTGGAGCGTGACCGCTAGCGCCAGGAAGCCATTTCACGCGTTGGCAGGGATGATCGCGGCGAATGCGATGTGCGTGCCGCGGTTACAGAATCTCGTAGGCATCAATGAATACTTCAGATTTTCTTCGGCCGCCCTTGGCTATTGCCAGGATCCGATTCAACCACTCATAGCGACCCGCGGGCGCCTCGAAAAAAAGCACCTCGCGAAAATAGTACTCCGAGGCGTCGACATCCTCTCCCGCCATGATCCGCTCGAGCACGCGTGTCGTCGCGTGCCGCATACCGTGGCCCTTCAACTGGATCGTTACGTCGTCATCCGTCCTCAGCGTAACGCGAACATCAAGTTCGGCCACACCGTCCTGACGAATTAACTGAAAGTCCGATCCGCCCGCCTGCAACACTCCCGAAAGCCGCGCTCCATTGAAGCTGCCACCCGTAACCGGGATAAACCACCTTTTTCCAAGCGGACCATCGATCACTTGCGGCGCATCGACATTCGCCTTCAATACAAACAGTGCTTTCACCTCGATCATTTTTTATCTCCTGTTTATTGCTGCGGTGCTCGGCAGCATAGATTTCATGCCCCGCCAGGTGGCAACACCTGTAGAACAAGCTGAAGAGGAATAGATTATCCCGTGATTACAACCTTCCCGGACGATGAAGCACAAAACGATGCAACCTCTTAGCCCGGCGGCAGATCCAGGATTGTACCTACGGCTTGCGAAGAGCGCGTGATCGGCTTATCCGAAATCCGCACGATGCCATAACGGTGACGTTTCGCATTCTGTACAAAGAATTTCGCAGACAGCATTACGATAATTTACCAACACGATAAGCTCTGCCCACCCCGCCGACGTCGCAACATACCTTGCCGACGTCGCCGCAGCCATGGAGAACTCTATGAACCAGGCCTACACCCCACCGTTGGACGAAATTCTTTTCCTTCTGGACAACGTCATCCATTGGAGCAATTTGTTAGATCTGCCTCCGTACACCGAACTGGACCGGGAGACGTTCACCGCCATTCTGAGTGAAGCAGCCAAATTCGCAACGCGAGAACTAAGTCCCATTAACGAAATTGGTGACGACGAGGGCTGCCAACTTCTTGATGGCCGGGTACGCCCTCCCAGCGCCTTCCTGCGGGCATTCAGGAAATACGTGACCGAAGGCTGGTGCAGCATGGAAATCCCGGAGGAATTTGGCGGCCAGCGCCTCCCTCTTCTGCTGGGCGCGGTCATATCGGAAATGAACAATGGCGCCTGCATAGCCTTCAGCATGCTGCCCTGCATGCTGCGGTCCGCCGCCCACCTGTTGATAGCCCATGCCGACCCGGACCTTCGCGACTGCGTCGTCCCGCATCTTGCCAGCGGAAACTATAGCGCCACGATCGTGATCACCGAGCCCCAGGCGGGATCGGACGTTAGTCGCATAAACTGCCGGGCCGTCGAACAAACCGACGGCAGTTTCAGCATTACCGGCTCGAAGATATTTATTTCCTACGGTGATCACAACTGGACAGATCAGATTCTGCACATGGTACTCGCACGCACCGAAAATGCTGGAGGCGACTCATCGGGACTCAGCCTGTTCATGGTGCCCAAGTTGAACCTGAGCAGTGGTGCTCCAAACGGGGTCACCGTTCTCGGCATCGAGAAAAAAATGGGGCTCCGGGGTTCTCCCACCTGCACCCTGGAATTCAAGGGCGCGATTGGCTACCTGATTGGGGAGCAAAACAAGGGCTTGAATTGTCTCTTCACCATGATGAACACCATGAGGCTTGAAGTCGCCTCGCAAAGCACCGGGATAGCGAGCGCCTGTCTTCAAAAGGCTTGCACATACGCTGGCTTCCGCATTCAGGGCGGAGCAGGCGAGGAGCCAATCCAGCAGCATGCCGACATACGCAGAAACCTGGCTGGAATGCATGCCCAAACCGTGTCCATTCGTGCCCTCACCTACGAAACCGCCATCAACCTGGACAAGGCGAAACACGGCACGGATGAACTCGGGAGACGGCAGGATCTCGCATTGGCCGAGTTTCTCCTGCCCGTATGCAAGGCCTGGGGTTCAGACACGGCATTCTGGGTAGCCAACCAGGCACTGCAGGTGTTTGGCGGACATGGCTACATAAGGGAGCAGGGAATCGAGCAATATGTCAGGGATTCTCGAGCGTTGTCCATCTATGAGGGAACCAACGGCATCCAGGCTCAGGATCTGGTAATACGTAAATTATTCAAACAAGACGCCGCTGGCTATCACCAACTGGTCTCGCGCATGAAGCAGACGATTGCCGACGCAACCAAGACCGGCACAGCGAGTGAGCTGATTTCCCATGTCGAATCGACGCTGGAAGGATACCGTCGCTGTACCGCCTCGCTTCTGGAAAACACCCGGCGGTCGATACGCTTTGCCCAGGCTGTCGCTACACCGTATCTCGAACTTACCGGATTGGTCGCCGGGGCGTGGATGTGGCTGCGCATCGCAACCACCCCTGGCACGAATGCCGCAATACGGAATGAGTACGCCAATCTGTCGATATTCTATATGCGTTACTTGTTGCCAAAAACCCAACTGCTGGAGGCCCAGGTTTACGCTGGAGCAGAACTGATCGACAACTGCTTCGGAGGTGCGGCACCAGACAAATCCAGTTGACACCAGAACACTCATGAATATGCCGTTCACGGTTGTGATCCGAGTTCGCTATGGCGAATGTGATCAGCAGGGCGTGGTATTCAATGCCCGCTACGGCGATTACATCAACACCGCCGCGCTCGAGTTCCTACGTGTGACCCTTGGAGGTCACAATATTCTCGAAGCATTCGACCTCGACAGCCAAACGGTCAGAATGACGACCGAATGGCGGTCCTCCGTGAAATACGATGACATCGTCGACATCACCGTAGAGACCGTTCGTGTGGGAAACTCGTCCTACACTTTGGAAATGCGGTTCCGAGAACACTTTTCCCAACGGGCGGTGGCGTCGTCGGAAATCGTCTGTGTGATGGTGGACAGAACATCCCTGCAGAAAAGGCAGGTACCGGAGGAAATCAGGAAAGGCCTGCTGCGGAATGCAAGTGGAGCGATCATCGACTACTCCGGCTTGGGATCTATGCACTGAATTGGCGCAACGCTTACCAAGCGGGCTTCGATTTCAGGGTTTGCGCTGGATAACATCCATATTTCTGTTGGTAGTATTTTGCCCAAAGCCCGGGATTACTGATGCCATATCGCCACATGATCTGGCTGACATTGGATCTTTTTCCGGCATCGGCCAACTCCCGATGAATATGATGGAGACGCCGGGAACGAATAAATTCAGAAGGCGACATCCCCAGATGTTTTTTAAACCCATTCTGCAGGGTCCTCTCGGTAACCCCCGCCTGTCGGCTTATTTCAGACAAACTTATATTCGTCTTTATATTCTGTTCGATGTACTCCGTAGCGATGCGCACACAACGCGGGGTCGCAACCCTGCCAGCACCGGTATCGAGGATATTTGAATAATTATGGCGCTGGCAGCGCAGCAGCGTATAGGCAACCATTTCCGCATGGCCACGATGGATGGCAGCATCCCGATCGAACAGTGGATTCGGCATTCCGTAGAATCGACATAGAAAACGCATCGTCTCGATCCAGGAACGCCTGGCGCTCTCATCCGACAATGCAAACTCGAACCTCAGACGGCCATCCGGATCACATCCGGAAACTGTTCTCAATTTTTCCTCGACCAGTCGGCGTTCGAGCTTGAGAACGAAATGGGCGCATCCCGGGCTCAGTGACACCGAGGTTGGCAACAGCGGATCGATGACAAGAGTATCATTTGTGGCGGTTTCCACGCAGCTGTTGCCATTCCAGGTTGCACTGCAGCCGTCCAGGGTCGTCTGAACCAGAATGAAACTGTCGTTGAACTCTGGCTCTATAGTGACCTCTTTCGAAAAACTCAGATAAGCCAACGACATGGGCCCAAGATTCAATCCATTGAACTCGGCACCCACCTCATGATCTGCGGAAAGGGCTCTACAGCGATTCTCCCAGAACACCTGCCCACCGACATCGACTGTCCTGGCAATATCGCCATTTTTCAGAATATTATACTGTGTAAGTGGGTGGTATTTCATCCATATCCTCCCGACTGAGCGGTTGTATCCGGAAGGTATTCTTTTATTCGAAGCAACTGTCGCGCGTAAGTCGCCAGAGCCGCCGATTCGGCAGAATCTGTCCCGCGGAAACGCTCGAGAAGGTCGAATACATCACGCACGGAACGTTCTTCGCGTCCACGACGTTCCCGTTTTCCGGACATCGGTTCAGGACCGATCGGCTTGTTTCTCGAGTCGCACGACACTGCCGACTGTGCCACTGAAGAACCACTTCCGAGACTACTACAGCGCGCCGCGTACTACCAGTCGATGAAATCCTTTTGATACAACACGGTACACTTCACCTTGGGCGCTCGCTGCGACCATGCCCGGTCACTCCCACTCGATCGTTGCCGGCGGCTTGCTGGAGACGTCGTAGACCACGCGCGAGACCTCGGGCACCTCGTTGATGATGCGGCGCGAGACACGCTCGAGCAGTTCCCACGGCAGGCGAGCCGAGCGCGCGGTCATGAAGTCGATGGTCTCGACCGCACGCAGCGCGATCACCCATTCGTAGCGGCGCCCGTCGCCGGTCACGCCCACCGATTTCACCGGCAGGAACACCGCGAAGGCCTGGCTGACCTGGTGATAGAGATCGGCGGCGTGCAGTTCCTCGATGAAGATCGCGTCGGCCCGGCGCAGCACCTCGGCATACGGCCTGCGCACCTCGCCGAGGATGCGCACGCCGAGGCCGGGCCCAGGGAACGGGTGGCGGTAGACCATGTCGTACGGCAACCCGAGCTCGACTCCGATGCGGCGCACTTCGTCCTTGAACAGTTCCTTCAGCGGCTCGAGCAGGCCGAGCTTCATGCGCGCCGGCAGCCCGCCGACGTTGTGGTGCGACTTGATCACGTGCGCGTTGCCGTGCTTCGACGCCGCCGACTCGATCACGTCGGGGTAGATCGTGCCCTGCGCCAGCCACTTCACGCCGCGGATCTGCGCCGCCTTGCGCTCGAACACCTCGATGAAGGTGCGGCCGATGATCTTGCGCTTGCGCTCGGGGTCGCTCACGCCCTTGAGCTTGCGCAGGAACTCGTTCCCGGCGCGCACGCGGATCACGCGGATTCCCATGTTGCGCGCGAACATCTCCATCACGTGGTCGCCCTCGTCGAGGCGCAGCAGCCCGTTGTCGACGAACACGCAGGTCAGGCGGTCGCCGATCGCGCGCGCGAGCAGCGCCGCGACCACCGAGGAATCCACGCCGCCCGAAAGCCCCAACAAGACCTTGTCCTCGCCGACCGTGCGGCGCACGGTCGCGATCGCGTCCTCGATGATGCTGCCCGGCGTCCACAGACCCTCGCAGCCGCAGACCGTCTTCACGAAATGCTCGAGGATCCGCCCGCCCTGGTGGGTGTGCGTTACCTCCGGGTGGAACTGCACGCCGTAGAAGCCACGCGCCTCGTCGCACATGGCGGCGATCGGTGCGCTGTCGGTCGCGGCCAGCAGCTCGAAACCCTCCGGCAGGGCCACGACCTTGTCACCGTGGCTCATCCACACGTCGAGCAGCGCGCTGCCGTCGGCGTCTATGTGGTCGCTGATGCCGTCGAGCAGCCGGCTGTGCGCCGTGACGCGCACCTGCGCGTAGCCGAACTCGCGCCGGTTCGAGGACTCGACGCGCCCCCCGAGCTGGGCCGCCATGGTCTGCATGCCGTAGCAGATGCCGAGCACCGGGACGCCGAGCCCGAACAACGCCTTCGGTGCCCGCGGCGCGCCGCGCCCGGTGACCGACTCGGGCCCCCCGGAGAGGATCACACCCTGCGGCCGGAACGCGCGGATCGCGGCGATCCCGGCGCGCCAGCTGTGGATCTCGCAATAGACGCCGAGCTCGCGCACGCGGCGCGCGATCAGCTGCGTGTATTGCGATCCGAAGTCGATGATCAGGATGCGCTGGGAGTGGATGTCGGTGCTCATCGCGGTCGTTTTCTCCGTGCCGGAAAAAGGCGCGGGGCCCGTGAGGCCCCGCACACAGATCGATCCTGAACGTCCGGCCACAGGCCGGACCTACGGGCGGTGCCGGCCACGTCCGGCCACAGGCCGGACCTACGGGCGGTGCCGGCGGCAGGACGTCAGCGCACCGGGTAGTTCGGCGCTTCCTTCGTGATGCTGACGTCGTGCACGTGGCTCTCGTGGATACCCGCCGAGGTGATGCGCACGAACTTCGGCCGGGTGCGCATCGTCTCGACGTCGGGGCTGCCCGTGTAACCCATCGCCGCGCGCAAGCCGCCCATCAGCTGATGCACGATCGCCGAGATCGGGCCCTTGTACGGGACCCGCCCCTCGATGCCCTCGGGCACGAGTTTCTCGACGCCCTCGGCGGCGTTCTGGAAATAGCGGTCGCTCGAGCCCTTGGCCATTGCGCCCAGCGAACCCATGCCGCGGTAGGCCTTGTAGCTGCGCCCCTGGTAGAGCTCGATCTCCCCGGGCGCCTCCTCGGTGCCGGCCAGCATGCTGCCGACCATCACCACGTGCGCGCCGGCAGCGATCGCCTTGGCCAGGTCGCCCGAGAACCGGATCCCGCCGTCGGCGATCAGCGGCACGCCGGTCCCGGCCAGCGCCGCGGCGACATTGGCGACCGCGCTGATCTGCGGCACGCCGATGCCCGTGACGATGCGCGTGGTGCAGATCGAGCCCGGACCGATGCCGACCTTGACCCCGTCGACGCCGGCGTCGAGCAGGTATTTGGCGGCTTCCGCGGTCGCGATGTTGCCGGCGATGACCTGCACCGACGGGTGGGCGGCCTTGATGCTGCGCACGGTGCTGCGGACGTTGCGCGAATGCCCGTGTGCGGTATCGACGACCAGCACGTCGACGCCGGCCTCGATCAGGCGCAGCACGCGCTCGTCGTTGCCCGAGCAGATGCCGACCGCGGCACCCACGCGCAGGCGTCCGTCGGCGTCCTTGCACGCGCTCGGATAGCGCTCGGCCTTGAAGATGTCCTTGGCGGTGATCATGCCGCGCAGGCGGAAGGTGTCGTCGACCACCAGCACTTTCTCGATGCGGTGGCGATGCAGCAGCTGCTTGACCTCGGCGAGGTCCGTGCCCTCGAGCACGGTGACCAGGTCGCGCTTGCGCGTCATGATCGAGGCCACCGGCTGGTCGAGGTCGGTCGCGAAACGCACGTCACGGCTGGTCACGATGCCGACCAGCTCGCGCTTGCGGTTGAGCACCGGCACGCCGGAGAAGTTCAGCTCCGAAGTCAGGCGGATCAGCTCGCGGATCGAGCGCGAGGAATCGATGGTGACCGGCTCGCGCACCACGCCGCTCTCGAAGCGCTTGACCGCGCGCACTTCCTCGGCCTGCTGCTCCGCGCTCATGTTCTTGTGCACGATGCCGATGCCGCCTTCCTGCGCGATCGCGATCGCGAGCCGCGCCTCGGTGACGGTGTCCATGGCGGCGGACATCAACGGAATGTTCAGCGTGATCGTGCGCGTCAGGCGGGTCTGCAGGCTGACGTCCTTGGCGACCACCTCGGATTCGCCGGGAACGAGCAGCACGTCGTCGAAGGTAAGCGCTTCTTCCTGCACCCGCAGCATGGTGGCTCCGCAAGGGCTAACGAGATGAAGGCGCGGCATTATACGGGCGCCCCCGGTGCCGGTAAACCGCCATTTCCGTGCCGTTCAACTGCTGGCGGATCCCGGACACGCGAGGCC
Source organism: Pseudomonadota bacterium (assembly GCA_963204845.1). Classification (GTDB taxonomy): domain Bacteria; phylum Pseudomonadota; class Gammaproteobacteria; order Pseudomonadales; family UBA5518; genus UBA5518. Next base: position 48,180 of record CAUJIL010000121.1, read on the forward strand.
GGTGCCACCGATCCCGCAATAACCGTCCGGGTTCTTCGCGAGGTACTGCTGGTGGTACTCCTCGGCGTAATAGAACGGGCCGGCCGGTTCGATTTCGGTGGTGATCGCCGGATAGCCGCCCGCCGCCAGCACCCGCGCGTAGGCCACGCGCGAGGCGAGCGCAGCCTCCAGCTGGCGCCCGGAGGTGGTGTGGATCGCCGACCGGTACTGGCTTCCCACGTCATTGCCCTGGCGCATTCCCTGCGTGGGATCGTGGTTCTCCCAGAACACACGCAACAGCGCCTCGTAGCCGATACGTGCCGGATCGAAGACCACGCGTACCACCTCGGCATGCCCGGTGCGCCCGCTGCAGACTTCCCGGTAGGTGGGGTTCGGCGTGACGCCGCCGGCATAGCCGACCGCGGTCGCGACGACTCCCGGCTGGCGCCAGAACAGCCGCTCGGCGCCCCAGAAACAGCCGAGCGCAAAGCCGGCGATCTCCAGTCCGGGCGCGAACGGCGGCACGATGCGCGCGCCGCTGACGAAATGGGTCGTGGGCACCGGCATCGCTTCGCTGCGCCCGGGCAAGGGGTCGGCGGGAATCATGTCCTGATCACCTCCAGTGATGCCGCGGCGATCAGGCGCGCCGCCTCGCCAAAACGCAGCGCCTCGGTGCTCGAGGCATTGCCGTCGATGCCGCGTTTGTACACGCCCTGGCAGATCGCTGCCAGCCGGAAGAAACTCAGCGCCAGCCAGAAGTGCCAGTGCGCGACGCTGTCGATCCCGCTGCGCTCGCAGTAACGCCGGACATACACCTGCTCGTCCGGGATGCCGAGCGCGCGACGGTCGACGCCCGCGAGTCCGCGCAGGCGCTGCTCGCCCTGCGGCAGGCGCCACTGCATGCACTGGTACGCCAGATCGGCGACCGGGTGCCCCAGCGTCGACAACTCCCAGTCCAGCACCGCGATCACGCGCTCCTCGCGCGGGTCGAACATCAGGTTGTCGAGCCGGTAGTCACCGTGCACCAGCGCCACGCAGCCGTCGTCGGGCGGCAGCGCGGCCTCCAGCCACGCGACAAGTTCTTCCATCGCATCGATGCGCTGCGTCTCGGCGGCGCGGTACTGACGGGTCCAGCGCCCGAGCTGGCGCGCTGCGTAATGGCCGGGCTGGCCATAGTCGCCGAGCCCCACCGCGCCCACATCGACCGCATGCAGCGCCGCCAGCACGCGGTTCATCTCGTCGTAGACGCGCGCGCGACACCGCGCATCGAGCTCCGGCAGCACCGGATCCCACAGCACGCGGCCGTCGAGGAACTCCATCACGTAGAACACGCTGCCGATCACGGCCGTGTCCTCGCACAGCGCAAGCGCCAACGGCACCGGAACCGCGGTGCCGTGCAGGGCGCGCAGCACACGGTACTCGCGTTCGACCGCGTGCGCCGACGGCAGCAGCACGCCCGGCGGCTTGCGTCGCAGCACGTAGCGCCCGCCATCGGCCTCGAGCAGGAAGGTCGGGTTCGACTGTCCGCCCGGGAACTTGCGCACGCCACGCAGCACACCGGCGCCGGGAACCGCTGCGGCCAACCAGTCGGCGAGGGGTCCGAGCGGCAGTTCCTGCGTGGCACCACGGTCCATTCATCACCTCGCTGCAGCGGTTGCGCTCAACCGCCACCGAGCTTAACGCATCGGTCGCTTGCCCGGCCAAGTGACCGGTTTTTCTAGTATGAGCTTTCTAATCCCGATCCGTACTCTGGGAACCATCCTGAACACGAATGTTCACGGACCCCCGAATCCAGCCCCCACAGGAGGCACACCATGGCAGAAGTAGCGAACACCACCGAAGGCACCGTCAAGCCGAAGACCCGCCGCGCCGCACCGCGTCGCGCGGCCGCGCCGAAGGCCACCGCGCGCAAGCCTGCCGGTCGCAAGCCCGCCGGCCGCAAGCCCGCCGCAGCGAAGGCGCGCGCCGAGAGCACGGTGAAGAAGGCAACCGAAACGATGAAGGAAGCCGCCTACGTGCAGCTGGGCATCTATGGCCGCGTGTACGACCACCTGAACAGCCGGGTTGCCAAGGCGCGCAAGGAGGCTCCCAAGGAGTGGAACCAACTGGTCAAGCGTGGCGAACAGGTTCGCCGCGACCTCGACAAGGCGCAGAAGGACATGAGCCGCGACCTGCGCAAGCGCGTGAACGACATCGAGATCCCGACCCAGCTCGAGGACCGCGTCGAGAAGTTCCGCAAGGCCGTGCGCAAGCTGACCAACCGCGTCCGCAAGGCCGCCTGATCCCGCACTCGTCTCTTCGACCCGTTTCCAGCCACCCTTCGGGGTGGCTTTTTTTTGGGCGCGATTCAGGGAACCAGGACCGCCGCGCCCGTGAAACGCCCGGCGCGCAGATCGTCCAGCGCCTCGTTGGCCGCAGCCAGCGGATAGATCGTCACCTCGGTGCGCACCGGCAGCGCGGCCGCGAGCGGCAGGAATTCCTCGCCGTCGCGCCTGGTGAGGTTCGCGATCGACTGGAGGTGCCGCTCGCCCCACAGGTCCGCGTACGCAAACGACGGGATATCGCTCATGTGGATGCCGGCGCAGATCACGCGTCCGCCGCGGCGCACCGCGCGCAACGCCAGCGGCACCAGCGCGCCGTCGGGCGCGAAGATGATCGCGGCGTCGAGCTCCGCCGGCGCCGGCTCGTCGCTGCCGCCGGCCCAGGCGGCGCCGAGCCGGCGCGCGAACTCTTGCGCCGCGACGTCGGCCGGACGCGTGAACGCGTAGACCTGCTGGCCGTGGTGGCAGGCGATCTGCACCAGGATGTGCGCGGCGGCGCCGAAACCGTAGAACCCGACGCGCCGCGCACTACGCGCGGGACGCCAGCTGCGGTAGCCGATCAGGCCGGCGCACAGCAGCGGCGCGGCCTGCACGCTGTCGAGGTGGGGGTCGATGGCAAAGCAGTAGCGCGCGTCGGCCACACAGTACCCGGCGAAGCCGCCGTCGATCTGGTAACCGGTGTAGCGGGCCTGCGCGCAGAGGTTTTCCTCGCCGCGACGGCAGAACTCGCAGGCACGGCAACTGCCGCCCAGCCACGGCACCCCGACGCGCGCGCCGCGTGCGAATCCTGAAACGTCTGCCCCGGCCTCGACCACCTCGCCGACGATCTGGTGTCCCGGAATCAGTGGCAGCACGGGCTCGGTCAACTCCCCGTCGACCACGTGCAGATCGGTGCGGCAGATGCCGCAGGCGTGCACGCGCAGCAGCAGCTGCCGCGCTCCGGGGCGCGGCACCGGGCGCGACTCCTCGCGCAGACGCTGACCCGGTGCGTGCAGCACCATCGCGCGCATCAGGTCAGGTGGAACGGTCATGCGGGTGTCATCTCCCTCGCGGAGGCTGGAAGCACCCCGCCGGACTGGACGGTTGCCAGGCATCGGTGTCTGCGGTTACTGTAATTCGCAGGCAGTTTTCGCACCAGACGCGCACGCACGAGGAGGGCAAGGCCTTCTGCAGGGCAATAGCGAATCGCGCAGGAGTCACGGGATGCTGACTCCGCACATCCTGCGCCTCAATATCGCCGGCCAGCCGGTGGAATGGCTGAGCTGGCAGGACGCAACCTGTCTCTACGCACGCGAACTCGTCGCGTGGACGCTGGGCGAGCGGGTACGCACGGTCCACGGCGGCTTCTCACGGCTCACCGGCCTGCAGTCGACGATCGACCTGCACAGCATCATCGCCTGCTCCGGCCACGTGGCGTGGAAACCACGCCTGGTACCGCCGCTGACCAACCGCGCGCTGTTCCGCCGCGACCGCCACCTCTGCATGTACTGCGCGCTGAAACTGCCGGAGCGCGAACTGACGCGCGACCACATCGTGCCGCGCTCGCGCGGGGGACGCGACCATTGGACCAACGTCGTCGCGGCCTGCAAGCGCTGCAACCAGCGCAAGGGCAACCGGCTGCCGGAAGAAGCCTGCATGGAAATGATCGCGATTCCTTACCAGCCGAACACCGCCGAATGGCTGGCGCTGATCAACAGCGACCGCATCCGCGGCGACCAGATGGAGTTCCTGCGGGCGCAGTTCTCGCCGCACTCGCGCTGGAACTGATCGGCCGCGCACGCAGCGCGCACACCTCAGTGCACGATCCGGTGCAGTTCGACGCGCACGCCCTCGACCCGCATGCCGAGCATCGCGATCTCGCCGCGGTAGCGGCGCTCGCCGTCGCTGGTGAACTCGAAACCGAACGCGCGGCGGATGCGCAACTGGCCGCCGGCGTCACGCGCCACGCCGATGTGCTGGCGCGTGACGGTCTCGTCCAGCAGTTGCAGCCCGGTCGTACGGCAATACTCGCGCCCGGCGCGCAATGCGGCCTCGCGCACCCGTATTCCCTCGAAATACATCCACAGGGCCGCAGCCACCGTGGCGCCCAGCAAAATCTGCCCGATCGTCATCGCGAACCAGCCGGCCTCAGTGCGTCTCGGCGCCGGCAGCGCCGGCGCGCCGCGGCGCGATCTCACCCTGCTCCATCAGCGTGAGCCGCTTCCAGAACGGGCTGCGCAGGTCAAGCCGCGCCTCGAGACGGTACTGCAGCGGCTCATCCGGCTGCTCGGCGAGACGGCTGATCAGGCGCAGCCCGCTCATCAGGCTGACACTGAGCGTGACCTGGGTGGTCGCCTCGCCATAGGCCGGCACGCGCGGGAGGTCGGCGGTCGCGCCCTTGAGCAGCGGCACGCCGTTCAGTCCAAGGCCGATCACCAGCCCCTTCGCATCGAGATCGAAGGAGTTCGGGTTCAGCAACCGCAGCCCCACCTCGATACGCTGCTCGACGCCTTCGGCCGGCAGCAGCCGCAGCGAGGTCACGGTCACGCGCGGATTCTCGATCGATCCGCCCATTCCCGCGCACGCACCGAGCAGCATTGCCAGCAGCGACAGCATGAGCCCGGAAACGAGCGTGCGAACCATTGGTGCAACCCCTTTGAACCACCGCGGCAGTGTAGGGGCTGGCGGCTCGGGGCGGCAACCACGCCGGGGCGGATGATCACTTTGGCCACCCCGGGTTGACCCGCTTTCCCATTGCGGTGGCAAGTTCGTCGCCACGATGATTGGTCGCCCCATGTCAGCGACAGAGGTTACGATCATGCGCACTCCCATCTGCGAGCGACTCGGTATCGAAATTCCGATCTTCGCATTCACGCATTGCCGCGACGTGGTCGTGGCGGTCAGCAAGGCCGGTGGTCTCGGCGTGCTCGGAGCGGTCGGGTTCTCTCCGGAGCGCCTGCGCGAGGAGCTCGACTGGATCGACGCGCGCATCGGCGACAAGCCCTACGCGGTCGACATCGTGATCCCGCAGAAATACGAGGGTATCGGCACCCTCGACCCGGCCGAGCTCGAGAAGCAGTTGAGCGCGATGGTCCCGCAGGGCCATCACGACTTCGCCGCGCAGCTGCTGCGCGAGCACGGCGTTCCGGAATGGCCCGACAAGGATGACCGCATGGGGCTGCTCGGCTGGACCGAGGCCACCGCCGCGCCGCTGCTCGAGGAGGCGCTGAAGCGCCCGAACGTGAAGCTGATCGCCAACGCGCTGGGCACGCCGCCCAAGGACATGATCGACCGCATCCACGCCAGCGGTCGGCTGGTCGCGGCGCTGTGCGGCAAGGTCAAGCAGGCGCTGCAACACAAGAGGAACGGCGTCGACATCATCGTCGCGCAGGGCAGCGAGGGCGGCGGGCATACCGGCGAGGTCGGCTCGATCGTGCTGTGGCCGCAGATCATCGACGCCGTCGCGCCACTGCCAGTGCTGGCAGCCGGCGGCATCGGCAACGGGCGCCAGGTGGCGGCGGCGCTCGCCATGGGCGCCGAGGGGGTGTGGTGCGGTTCGCTGTGGCTGGCGGTCGCCGAGGCGGCCGCCGAACCCGAGGAGAAGGAGTGCTACTTCGCCGCGACCAGCGAGGACACCGTACGTTCGCCGTCGTGGACCGGCAAGCCGGCACGGATGCTGCGCAACGACTGGACCGAGGCCTGGGCCGCACCCGGCAACCCGAAGCCGCTGCCAATGCCGATGCAGGGCCTGGTCAGCGCCGACGCGATGCGCCGCACCTACCGCTACGTGGCGGTCGCCGAGACGCGCAAGGTCGGATTCCACCCCATCGGGCAGGTCGTCGGCCAGATCGACCACGTCGAGACCAGCCGCGGCGTGGTGCAGCGGCTGCTGCAGGAATACGCCGACACGCTGGAACGGCTGAACCGCATCACCGAACCGGACTGACGCCGGCCGCGAGGAAATCGCCCACGCGCTCGCGCTCGGCGAGCGCGTCGCGATACCCCATCTCCATCAGACATTCGCAGAACTCGCCGTCGAACATCAGGTAGCTCGCGAAGCTCGCGCCGGCCCCGCGCGGCGTAGTGCCGAGCATTCGCTGCAGCAACCTGACGGTGCGCGGCTGGCGCCGCAGGTAACGCACCGCGATCTCGTTGAAATGCGCCGACGGTGTGATCACCAGCGTCTCGATGGGCGCCATGCCCAGGCGCTCGCGCTCGGCAGCATCGAGCGTCTGCGCGATCAGGTTGAAACGCCGCGCGAGTTCGATGTCGGCCTCGAGGTTGTCGATGAACTCGCGGTTCAGCAGGTGGCCCGCCATCTGGCCGATCCCGGGCCGGCGCCGCTCGCGCATTGCCGGTGACGGGGCGAAAGGTGCCGAGACGCCGATCACGAACAGGCGCGTCGCCCCGCATTTCAGCGCCGGGCTGATCGGATGCAATTGCCGTAGCGCACCGTCGCCGAACCAGCGCTCGCCGATGCGTTCGGCCGGAAACAGGATCGGAATCGCGGCCGAGGCAACCACGTGCCCGATATCGATCCGGGTGTGTTCGCCGCGCCGGTACAGTCGTTCCCACGGGTCGATCTCGCCGCCTTCGAAAAACGCCACCGAGGTGCCGGTGCAGTAGTCCATCGCGGTGATGCACAGCGTGCGCGGCAGGCCGGCCGCGACGTTGCGATGCACGGCATCGAAGTCCAGCCAGTCGGGCAACATGCGCCGCAGCGGCGCGTTGTCGAGCAGCGCACCGGGGATCCGTCGCACCCCCACCCCGAACGACGAGGCCGCGATGCGTCCGAGGTTGCCGAGCACGGCGCGCCAGCTGTGGTCGTAGACGTCACCGGGGCGAATCCCGCGCCACGCGGCGCACAGGTCCTCGATTCCCGCGCGCACGCGGTGCGCCGTGGCGGCGAGGTACACGGCGTTGATGGCCCCCGCCGAGGTCCCGCAGACGACCTCGAACGGCAGCGTGTCACGCGCGTGGATCTCGAGCACGCCACGCAGCACGCCGGCCTGGTAGGCCGCACGCGCACCGCCTCCGGACAGGATCAGCGCGGTGCTCATGACTCAGAAACCGAACTCCAGGCCGGCGCGGAAAGATCGGTCGGGAGTCCGGTCATCGAGCCCCGCATACACTCCCGCCTCCCAATGCAACGAGCGCCGGTTGCCCAGGCGCAGCTCACCAAGCACCGCAGGGCCGATTGCCAGCGTGTCCTCGGCCGCGTGCAGTTCGATCGCGGGCTCGAACAGCGGCGACAGGCGGTAACGGGCCTGCACGGCCAGACGGGTTTCGAGTTCACGATCGATGCCGCGCCCCCATTCCACGCCGAGTGACACGTTGACCGCCGTGCTCCACTGCCCGTGCTCCTTCTCGATCAGCACGCCGGAACTCGCCTCCCACACGTCGCCGTGTTCGCGCTCGAGCTCGAACAGCAGGCCCCAGTCGGCCCAGAACTCGCCCTGCTCGGTCAGCTGGTGGCGCAGCTCCGCCTCCCAGCCCTCGGGCTCGAGCGCGGCGCCCGCCTGGCTTTCACCGACCACATACAACTCACCGAACCAGCGCTCGCCGATCGCCTGCCCGTAGGCAATCTGGTGCATCTGCAGGCGTTCGCCGACGTCGGTGTCGGCCGGGTAGCCGCGCATGCGCCACTCGATCTCGCGCTCCATCGGTTCGACGTACGGATGGTACACACGATCGAGCGCGAATCCATCGGCCAATGCCGGCACACCGCCAGCCATCATCACGCAGAAGATCACGCGAGCACGGAATTTCATGGCATCAGCGTCCCGATCCGTCGCCGTCCGCCGGGGTCGAACGGCGCAAAAACAGCCCGAACAACAAACAGAACATCGCCACATAGGCAGTCACCTGCCAGATCGACGGCGTCGCCTCGTATCCGACCAGCGCGTACAGCAACTGCCCAAGCACGCTGTCCTCGGCCAGCACGTCCCCGGTATTCCAGACCTGCACGCCGCCGGGAATCCAGTCCGCCTGGATCAGCAGCAACACACCCTGCGCGGCCATGTTGCCGGCGAACAGCGCGATCAGCACCTGCGCCAGACGCAGCGCGCGCGCCCGAGGCAGCCCCACCACCAGATAGAACAGCAGCGCACCGGCGCTGATGCCAATACCGGCGCCGAGCGCGCTCCCCAGCGCCACCGTGCTCCAGGCGCCACGGTCGGCGATGAAGCCGGACAGGTACAGCAGGATCTCGAAGCCTTCCCGCACCACCGCAAGAGCCACCGCGATCAGCATCGGCCAGGTCGCCGCACGCGCGGTCGGGCGCGCAGCGAGCGCCAGCAGCACCGCGCAGACGGCGAACTGCATCGCGGCGTTCACGACCTCCATGCCCACGTAGTCGAACCACTCCGACACCGTCGCGGCGTTCACCGCGTACACCGCCGCACCGGCGATGCCGGCCGCCAGCGCCGCACCGATCCAGCGCCGGCTGCGCACGTGCAGCACCGACCACGCGAGCAGCACGCTCACGATCAGCGCCGCCTCGAGCATCTCGCGCAATACCAGCACCACGGTGGTCAGCAGCATCGGCGCCTCACTTCGCGATCACCTTGCCCTGTGCGGTCTTCGGGAAGAACTCGCCGAAGAACGGGTACTCCCCGGGCGCCAGCGGGCCGATGAAGATCACCGCCTTGCGCCCGCCGGGGATGATCTTCTCCCGGTTCAGCTCGTAGCTTTCGAACTCCTCCGCGGTCGGATCGGCGTTGATCACCAGCAAGCGCACCTTGGTGTTCGCGGGCACCACGAGTTCGGCAGGGAAGAAGAGGTGGTCCCGGATTTCCAGCTGAACCTCGGGCGGCCCCGCCAGCGCCGCCGTCGCGCAGCAGAGCGAACCGAGGATCACCAGCACTGTGCGCATCGCTCAGACTCCGATGGCGCCGAGGCGCCGGAAAACGACCGTGAAGCGTGCCCCGCTGGCGAAGCGCGAATCACCGAGCTCGATCCGCGCGCCGTGCAGCTCCGCGATGTTGCGCACGATTGCGAGCCCCAGTCCGCAGCCGCTCACCCCCGAGGCGTGCGCGTCGCCGCCGACGCGATGGAAACGCTCGAACACGCGCTCGCGCGCCGCTGGCACTATGCCCGGCCCGTCGTCCTCCACATCGAGCACCACCTCGCCGGGTCCGCAGCTCACACCGACGCGGATGTTGCCACCCTCGGGCGTGTACTTGACCGCGTTGTCGAGGAGGTTGCGCACCAGCGTCTCCAGCGCGAAGCGGTCCGCGGCCACCAGCGCGCGGCGTTCGGTTGCACCGGTATCGGCAACCAGCTCGACGTGCTGGCGCCGCGCCTCGATGGCGTCGTAGCACGCGGCGATTACCGTCTGCGCGAGCGCGTGCAGGTCGAGCGCGGCGAACCGGCCGTGCAACTGCTCCGGACTCAACCGGTGCAGCGTCAGGATCTGCTCGACCAGGTGCTGCATGCGCTCGACCGCCGCCTCCAGCGCGCGCAGCTCGGCGGCGTGCTCCGGCAGGCGCTCGCGGAAATTGTGCACCTGCACCCGGAGCACCGCGATCGGCGTGCGCAGTTCGTGCGCCGCGTCCGCGACGAAGCGCTTTTCGCGCTCGAAGGCCTCGCGCAGCCGTTCGAGGAGGCGGTTCACCGAATCGACCACCGTCTCCAGTTCCGCCGGACAGCGATCGAGCGCGACCGCCGACAGCTCGCGGAACTGCTTGCCGTGCAGCTGCTCCGCGAGTTGGCCCAGCGGGCGCAGGCCGCGACCGACCACGAACCAGACCAGCAGCCCCGACAGCGGCAACCACAGCACCACCGGCGTGATCGCCTCGATGATCACGTTGTCGGCCAGCCGGTAGCGGATGTCGGTGCGCGCCGCCGCGACGACCACCACATCGTCGCGTCCGGCGAAATGCACGTAGGTGCGCCAGCGGTAGCCACTGAAGTTCGCGTGCCCGAACCCCGGCTCCAGCGCGATCAGCGCCGTGGCCGGAATGTTGCCGGTATGCGCGAGCAGCCGCGCCGGCTGACCCGGCGCCAGCCGCCAGTGCTGGAACGCGATGTTCGCGACCTTGTCGAGCGTGGCGAGCTGTTCGCTGGCAACACCGGTGGCGAGGTGCGCCTGCTCCTGCAGCTGACTGTCGAACAGCCGTTCGGCCTCGGCCATGCCGGACCGGTAGCCGTGCACCGCCGAGACGAACACCACCAGCACCAGCATCGCCAGCGTCGTGACGACCAGGAACACGCGGATCGAGCTCAAGGCCGGGGTATCCGGTAACCGACGCCGCGCACGGTCTGGATGAACTGCGTTCCGAGCTTGCGCCGCAGGTGGTGCACGTGCACCTCGAGCGCGTTGCTGGCGACCTCTTCGCCCCAGCCGTACAGCCTGGACTCGAGGCTGGCGCGGCTGAGCACCTTGCCGGCGTTTTCCATCAGCGCCTTGAGCAGCATGTACTCGCGCCGCGGCAATTCCACCGTAACGCCGTCGCACCGCACCTCGAGCCGCGCGGTGTCCAGGCTGACGTTGCCGACGTGGATCTCGCTGCTGGTGCTGGTTCCAAGGCGCCGCTCGAGCACGCGCAGGCGTGCGAGCAATTCGGACATCGCAAACGGTTTCGGGAGGTAGTCGTCGGCGCCGCGGTCCAGACCCTCGACCAGGTCGTCGACCGAATTGCGCGCCGTCAGCACCAGCACCGGCAGGTGCCGCTCGTGCGCACGGATGCCGCGCAGCACCTGCAACCCGTCCATGTCGGGCAGCCCCAGATCGAGCACGACGATATCGGGGGCCTCGGTCCTTACGGCCGTCAGGGCCAGCCTTCCCTGAGCCACGTGGTTGACGGCGTAGCCGCGCGCGCGCAGCGCCTGTGCCAGGGCGGCGGCGAGTTCGGCATCGTCCTCGACCAGCAGGATCTGCATCGCGCGGCCGCTCTCAACCGCGAGGGCGGCCGCCGGCAGGTGGAACTGTGCGCTGGGTCAACGGCTCTCCTTCTCGATCCGTGCGAGCGCCGCGGCGATCTCGCGCTGGCGGCCGGCGTCGGCCACTTCCCGACCGGCGCGCGCCGGCGCCCCCTGGGCTACCAGCAGGTGCCGGCGGGCGTCGTCGAAACGCTTCTGGCGCACCAGGTAGTCCCCGTAGAAATAGTTGCTGTCGATGCCCTGCGGGTCGATCGCGAGCGCACGCTGCAGGAGTTCCTCCGCCTTGTGGCGATCACCGAAGCCCACCGGCCATCCCGGAACACTGTAGTACAAGGTGCCCAGACTCGTGCAGGCCGAACCCTGGAGCGCCTGCGGATCGATCGCCAGCGCCCGCTCCAGATCCTTCTTCGACGCCTTCGCCAGCGACAACGCGCCGAGCCCGCCACTGGCCCCCGCGTAGGTGGACTTCACGATCCCGCTCCAGATCCAGCCCTCGGGCCGATCCGGATGCGCGGCGGTCACGCGGTCGGCTTCCGCGACCAGCTGCTCGAAGGCCGCCAGCCGCGCCTTGCCCTCGAGCTGGTAGTTGACCTCGGCCCAGCGCGTCTGCAGGTAAACGACATCCTCCTCGAGACCCGCCAGCGCGCCGCCGGTGTACAGCAGCGACAGGCCGAGTGCGAAGAGCAGCGAATGAATGCGTTTCATGAGTCGATCCTCCGTTCGGGGTTTGCCTGGGAAGCGTAACGACGCACGGTGGCCAGCTTGCCGGCCAGCGCGGCATCGACGAGGCGAGGCCACACGGCGTTGATGCGCACGAACAGTTTTTCGGGCCAGCCGACAAAGCGCTCGCCGCCACGATCGCGATCCAGCAGCCGCAGCAGTTCGTCGGCCACCCGCTGCGGCGCGTCGATCGCGTTGCCCAGCGCCTGGTTCAGCGCGACGACCTGAGGTCCGTTCAGCGCGGTGCGCGTGGCACGCGGCGCGAGGTAATGCACGCGGACGACGCTGTCGGCGAGTTCGCGACGCAAGGTCTCGGCGAATCCGCGCAACCCGAACTTGCTGGCGCAGTACGCCGCGAAACCCGGATGCCCGATGCTGCCGAACGCGGAACCCACGAACACCAGTGCGGCGGCGTCGCGGCGCACGAGCGCGGGCAACAGCTCGCGCGTGAGCAGCACCGGCGCGCACAGGTTCAGCTCGAACTGGCGTTGCAGTGCCGCGGGGTCCTGTTCCTGGAACAGACCGAACTCCTGCGTTCCGGCGTTGTGGATCACCACCTCGACCGCGGCCGCGGTCGCGGCCTCGATCAGCATGGTCCGGCCCGCAGCCGACGCGATGTCGGCCGCCACCGTCTGCGTGCCGGGAGAAAGTTCCTCGGCCAGATCGGCTAGCCGTGCCGCGTCGCGCGCGCAGAGCAGCAGGCGCGCACCGGCGCCCGCGAGCCGGTGCGCCATTGCCTGTCCGATGCCCCCGGTCGCGCCGGTCAGCAGTACCGTGGAACCCTCGATCCGCATCGATCAGCCTCCTGCTCAGGCCACGCACGCGGTGGCACGGACGAACTCCGGCACCGGCAGCGTGCGGAACACGTTGGCGTACAGCGTGAAGAACATGCGCGCCGCGTGCACGATTACCTCGCGTTCGCGCTCGTCGTCGAGGCGATCGATGAGCGACTCGAAGAACTGCGTGTGTCCCACGTCCAGGGAGCCGTGCGATTCCAGGTAGCTGAAGGCGCGCTTCGGCAACCCCAGCTGCTCGCGGATGCGCCCCGCGGCACGCGTGGCGACCGCCACACTGGTACCCTCGAGTACATAGACCATGCCAAAAAAGCCGAGCGGATCGACGCGGTTCACCGTGTCGTAGGCGTAGGCGACCATCAACTCGGTGGCGGCGCTCGGGGAACCGTTGCGCGCCGCTTCACGATCGAACCCGCAGGCGGCGATGTCGTCCAGTATCCATTCCTGGTGACCGCGTTCCTCGGCGATGTAATCGGCCACGGCCTCGCGCAGCCACTCCTGGCGCGCATCGAGCCGCGCTCCGGTGGCCATCAGCAGCGGCACCGTGTGCCGCACGTGGTGATAGGCCTGCGTCAGGAACGACACGTAATCGACCAGACCGATCGCACCGTCGAGCGCGCGATTGATGATCGGCGAGGCGAGCAGGTACTCGCGCTCACCTGCGGTCCGGCGTGCAAGATCCTCATGAAACCTCATGCCTCGGCAACCTCCCGTGCTGCGTCGTAGAGGCGCGCGATCCGCGCGCCGAATCGCTCGTGTATGGCCGCCCGCCGCGGCTTGCCGCCCGCTGTCGCCAGGCCATTGCTGGTCGCCAGCGGCTCGTCCAGGCGCCACCAGCGCCGCACCCGTGCATAGTCGGGCAGCCCGTCATTGGCCTGCGCGATGCGCGCGGCGATCGCGGCATCGTCCACGCGCGCATCGGCCCATACCAGCGCCACCAGGAAGGGCCTGGCTTCCCCGAAGACCACGCACTGCGCGATCGGCGTGCCGGTGGCGATCTCGCTCTCGATCCATTCCGGGCTGATATTGCGCCCGAAACTGCTGACCAGCAGGTTGCTGCGCCGGCCTTCGAGATGCAGGAACCCCTCCGCGTCCAGTCGGCCCAGATCGCCGGTGGCGACGCTTGCCGGATACCAGCTCGCAGGATCGCCGACGTAGCCGAGGAACGGATTGCCGCTCACCGTCACCGCGCCGTCATGGATCTCGACGCGCAGCTGCGGCAGCGGTCGGCCCGCGCTGCCGGGCCGGTCGGCGGCCGGCGTGTTCAGCGCGACCACCGAAGCGCATTCGGACAATCCATACCCTTCGTACACCGGGATGCCGTAGCCGCGCGCGCGCAGGATCGATGCTGCCGCGACGCGCGCCCCGCCGACCGCGACGAAGCGCAGGCTCGCCGGCGGCCGCCAGCCCCCCGCGCAGGCCTGCACCAGCAACTGCAGCAATTCGGGAATCAGGATCAGCGTCTGCGGCTGCAGTTCCCCGAGTGCCGCCAGCAACCGCCGCGGCTCCACCGACGAACTGCCACCCAGACCGATGCGCGCGAGGTCCGGCAGCAGCACCTCGCCACCGGCCAGCAGCGCTGCGTGCGCACCGGCCACGTTCTCGAGCAGCACCGGCAATGGCAGCAGCGAGAGGTGTCGCGGCCGCTCGATGCCGACCGCCTCCGCGAGCGCCGCGGCCTGCCGCAACAACTGGCCATTGCCGAGGCACACACCTTTGGGCGCTCCCGTCGAGCCGGAGGTGTAGGTGATCTTGCCGGTCCCCGTGGGCAGCGGCGCTGCGACCGCGGCCGGCGTCTGAGCGATCCGCCACACGCCCAGGCCGCAGTCGCCTGAATCCGCGACACCGCGTGCGCCGAATTCCGAGAGCAGCGCGCGCTGCTCGCTCTCCAGGCGTGGCTCGCACAGCAGCAGGTCGATACCGGACTGGCGCAGTGCGTGCGCGGCCTGCGTCGGCGTGAAGAAGCCCGGCACCGGCAGCAGCGGCGTGTCCGCGATCTGGCACGCCACATCGGCCGCGATCCACGCCGGACCGTTGCGCGCCAGCAAGCCCACCCGCGTGCCACCCGCCGCGCGGATCACCGCCGCCAGTGCGTGCGAGCGCCGTTCGAGCTCCGCGAGCGACCAGATTTCACCGTCATCACCCAGCAGCCGCGCACTGGCCCGTGCCGACACGGCAATCCGGCGGCACAGATCGTTGGATGCCGCGCTCATGCGCCACGCAGCCGCGAGGCCAGATCGTCGATCAGCGCGTCCGCGCGGCGCAGCAACGCGCTCGCGCGTGGATCGGCGGCACAACGGCGCATGCCGTCCTCGACACAACCGAGCATCACCTGCGGATCGCTGTCGTAGTAGGTGCCCCATGAAGAGGTGTCCGCGAGACGCCGGGGATCGGCGGCACAGACCGGCACGATCCCGAAGCCCAGCGCGCGAATCCCGCGCCGCACCTCCGGGGTGGCCGTGAACATCAACCAGCGGTAGCCGGCGCGGTCGAGCAGCGCGAGCAGCAGCAGGTACAGCAGCAGCGTCGAGGCGCCCGGCGCCGCCACCAGGTTGCCGATCTCGACCACCGTCGCGCGCGCGACCGGCACCCGGCAGATGCCGGCGATCACCTGTTCCGCGGGCTGGTCCAGATACTGTTCGAGGAACAGCGCATCGGCGCGCGCCGGCCGGATTCCGAGCGCCGCGCGACACACGGGTCCGGACCAGAATCCGAGCAACAGCGGCAGGAAGCCGGCCACCCGCGCACCGTGCGCCGCCGCGAAACGCTCGGCAATGAAGCGCTCCAGGCCGGCTCGCCCCGGATCACCGGGGCGCTCGAGGCTGAAACGTGCGTCTTCACGGTACAGACGTTCGAACGAACGCGTGATCACCCGTTGCTCCCGTTCACCCCGTTTGCCATCGACCGCCAACGACGCCGACGCCACCATCGCTCTCCGCCCCGGGCGCTTGCCCTGTCCGCCACTGTCGCTGCACAAGCTAGTCCCTCGACCTTAACGCCTGCTTAAGCGCCGGCTTGCCGTCGCCAACGTCTCCGGCATGGCACCGTGCCGCCACGCGGCGCGCTAAGGCCTGGTTAAGCAACGGCGTGCAACATCCCCAGCCGTCGCAGGCGGACTCCGGAGGATCGATGAACGAGTGGCAGAGCGTGTTCAGCAACAGCGAGCGCGAGGCGCAACGGCGCTGGGGCGACCCGGCGGTATGGGACGAGGCGCGCATCACGCGCCTGCTGTGGACCCGGATCCCGCCCGAGTTGCACGCGCGCCTCGAGGCGGCGCCGTTCTTTTTCCTCGCCACCAGCGACCGCAGCGGGCGTTGCGACTGCTCGTTCAAGGGCGGCGGTCCCGGACTGGTGCGCATCATCGACGCCTCGACGCTGGCATTCCCCGATTTCGACGGCAACCACGCGTTCATGAGCCTCGGCAACATCCTCGATAACCCGCACGTTGGGCTGCTGTTCATCGACTTCGCCGACGGCGGACGGCTGCGCGTGAACGGGCATGCCACCATCCACGACGACGACGCCCACCGGCAGTGGTTTGCGCAGGCACGGCGGGTGGTGCGGGTGCAGGTCGAGCAGGTGGTGCCGAACTGCGCCGCGCACGTGCCGCGGCTGGTCCCCGCCGCACCGGCGGCGGAGGCCGTCCCATGAAGCCCTACCGCGTCACGGTCAACCTCGAACTGACCGCCAAATGCAATGCGCTGTGCGTGATGTGCCCGCGCGAGGCGATCGTCGCACCGCGCCCGATGCGCGTCGAGGTGCTGCGGCAGGTGGTCGAGCGGCTGGACCCGCGCGACGTGTACCGCGTGGTCGTCGCCGGCTACGGCGAGCCGACCACGCATCCACGGTTCGCCGAATGCGTGGCGCAGCTGCGAGCTGCACCCGTGCGCATCGACATGGTCAGCAACGGCCAGTTGCTCGACGAGGAACGGCTGGCCTTGCTCGACGGCGTGCTGCACACGCTGATCGTGTCGTTCTCGAGCGTGGACCCCGAGGTCTACCGCAGCGTGCACGTGAACCTCGACCAGCAGCGCGTGATGCACAACATCGTGCAGGCACAGGCCAGGCTGCGCCATACACGGCTGGCGATCAGCCTGACGCCGCTCGCCGCCTGCCTGCCGTCGCTGGAGCGCACGATCGCGTGGCTGCGCCAGCACGGCGTCACGCGACTGACGATGTCGCCCACGCTCTACGATCGCGCCGGGGCGCTGCACGAGCACGACGATCCGGGGTCGCAGCTGCGCGAACTCATCGCCCGCCACGGGCTGCGCAGCCAGGAGTTCGATTTCGTGCCCTCGCTGCGCGACGTGTTCGGCCAGTGGCGCCGCAACCGCCACCGCTGCCTGCCGCGCAATGCCGCGCTGCCGATCGCCGCCGACGGCAGTTACCAGTACTGCTTCAACGACGTGGCGCACGCG
>CAUJIL010000122.1 GCA_963204845.1 Pseudomonadota bacterium
ATCTCCTGCTCGAGTGCGCGCACCTGGTCCAGGATGTAGACCACCTGCCCGCCGGTGTCGGGCCGCCCGAGCACCCCGGACTGCGCGAAGTAGCCGTGCGGCGACAGGATCAGCAGCCGCGAGATCATCGGGATGCGCTCCAGGAAGGCTTCCAGCAGCTGCGCCGAAGGCGCCTCCAGGATATCGCTCAACAGGCTCATCGACTCGGCCATGCGGGCCCCGTCCGCCCCCCAGCCCGGCGCGAAACCGAGCCGGCCGAGCGGCTCTGCGAGCTCCGCCCACGCAGTGGTGGGTTCGTGGCGCTCGAGCAGCGCCTGAGCCGCGCGCAGCGCCTCGCGCAGCGCCTGCACATCGTGGATGTGTTCGTAGATCATCAACTGCCGACCCTCGAGCGCGTGCACGCGCAGGAATTCCAGCAGTCGCTGGTGCCCGTCGGCGGCACGCTGGAACATCACGCCCGCCAGATGGCGGTTCAGGAAATGCACACCCTGCCCGATCGAGCGCGTCTCGCGCATGCGCGGGAACTCACGGTTGAACGGTGCGAAGTCGACTTCCAGCGCCGGCCGCTCGGCGCCGTCCGGACACACCAGGCCCTCCTTGAAGCGCAGGAACTGCGCCACATCGATTTCCTCCGGAACCGGGCTGTCGATATGGAAACGCAGGTAGCGCCACTGACCGGGCCGCTCGCGCAGCGCCAGGCACGCCCACGGGGATCGCAGCACCCCCTCCTGGAGCAGGCGCACGATATCCTCGAACACCGAACCGGGAAGACCGTCGTCGAGCCGCTCGACCACGGACCCGAAGATCGCGCGCAGATCGCTCTGCAGCAGCAATGGCCGGCCGTCGGCGAAGCATTCGCGCACGAAACACTGCACGGCATCGCAATGCCCGGCCGCCCAGTCACGGAAACTCTCGATCATGCCGCCTCCCCCGCATCCAGCGGATCGATGAAACCGTAATGCGCCATGCCCTCCACTATGCCGCCGGCGTGACCCGCGCTTGCGAAGTAGATCTGCTCCAACCCGCGCAGCCGCTCCAGTTCGGGGCTGTGGTTGCCCACGACGACGCCCAGCGTGTCACCGAGCAGCATCTCCTCGTCGTTGCCGGAATCACCCGCCACCAGGAAATCACGCAGCGCCATCCCCCACTTGTAGGCCAGATAGCGTACCGCCCGCCCCTTGCTGGCGCGCACGGGCAGCACGTCGAGGAAGCGGTCGTGCGAATACACCAGATTCGCATGCAAGCGCCGCTCCCGCAGCAGTTGGCGCAGTTCCCGCATGGCAGGCATCTCGCTCGCATCGACGTCGTAACTGAGCTTGAACTCGCGCTGGTTTTCCGGTGCCTGCGGCCGCAGTCCGGGCACCGCATCGAGCAGCTCGCGCAACGCGTCACGGCGCCACAGGTGGCGGATGTGGTTGCGCCACCCCGTATCGGGTTGCAGCTCGCGTCCGTAGTGGATCTCGCTGCCCACGGAAGTGATCAGCAACTCGGGCAGCGGTACGCGCCACTGCCTGAGGATTCTCACGGTGCTTTCCAGCGGACGGCCGGTCGCGACCCCGAAGCCCAGGGCGCCGCCGTCGCGACGCAGGAGTTGCAGCAGGATGTCCAGTCCCTGGCGATCGCCGAGCAAGGTATTGTCGATATCGCTGATCAGCATGCGCCGACACAGGGCAAAGGGGCGGGCCGCGGGCAGCAGACGGCTCGCCTGTTCGCGTCGTACCTGTTTGCGCGTGCGCTTCAGGATCCGCTGCACGCTCTTCAGGTACTTCGCGACGTGCGCGTCCCACGTGAAGTGACGCGCCACGCCCGCGATGCCCCGCCGCGCGCGCCGTGGCCAACCGGGCAGGTCGAACAGCACGTCCTCGAGTCCCTGTGCGATGGAGGTGGCGTCCAGCGGGTCGACCAGCACGCCGTTGTCACAGCACCCGATGATGTCGCGGGGACCGCCATCGGCGGTCGCCACCACCGGCAGACCGCTCGCCGCCGCCTCGATCAGCGTCAATCCGAACGGCTCGGTGAGCGCGGCGTTGACGAATACCCCTCGACGCGATGCCGCCAACCGGTACAGTTCCGGTACATCCTCGGATGCGTGCTGCTTCGGCAAGGCGACCTGGCCCCAGAGATCGTGGCGATCGACCTCCAGCAACAGGTCGGTCAGCACGGCGGCCTGATCGGATTCCAGTGCGCGTATGTCCTCACGCTGTCCGGCGACGATGGCCAGATTGCTCATCGCGCGCAGGCGCGGCGAACCCGCGTATGCCGCCACCAGCCGGACCAGGTTCTTGCGCAGCTCCGGCCTGCTGATCGCCAGGATCAGCGGTTTGCGCGGCTGTACGAGGAAACGATCGATCATCGCCACGACGTGATCGGGCACGGGCACGCGCCCTGCCGGCCGGAAGCGCGCGGTGTCGGTGCCCGGTGCGATGACCACGGTGCGGGCACGCTGGAAGCTGTGGTACTGCGCGTACTGCTCATCGCATTCCTGGTGCGTGCTGGTGACCACCAGGCTCGCGTGGGCGAGCACTTCCTCCTCGGCACCGATGCGACGCGCGAAGTTGAACTGGCGTTCCAGGGCCTGCGGCTTGCGGCCCAGGTCGAGCAGGCGTCGGCGCTTGCAGCGCCCCAGCGAATGGCCGGTATGCACCAGCGGCACACCGAGCAGCTGCGAGAGCTGCAGCCCCACGTAGCCGGCATCGGCGTAGTGCGAATGGATCACGTCCGGGATGCGCCCCTCGCGCCTTATGTGCGCGGCGACGCGATCGACCAGTGAATCGAGGTGATTCCACAGGCCTTCCTTGCGCAGATACCGTGCCGGACCGCACGGAAGGCGCAGCAACCAGGCACCGGGGGCCAGCGATTCCCGTTCACGTGCGTAATCGGCACCGACCGCCTGATCCTCGATGCGGCGCGTCACCAGATCGACACGATCCACCGCCGGATTCCTGGCGAGCGCCCGCGCCAGCTCGAGCACGTACAGGACCTGGCCTCCCGTATCGGCGTCACGCCCAAGCTCCGGTTCCGTGCCACGCACCAGCCCGTGCACGCTGATCATCATGATGTACAGGGAGCTCACGCGATGTGCTCCACGGATTCGCTGAATTCGCGTCTGAACGCTTCGTAGAACGCAGGACTGTCAGGCACGGCGCCCCGGATGCGGCAGATGCCGCGCGCGAAGCGGTTCGCACGCCGCAGCCAGAGACCCGTCGGCCACCCGCGCACCAGTCCCAGCAGACACACGGCGGCAAAGGCATCGCCCGCACCGACGCTGTCCTGGAAATCTTCCGGCGCCGCCTCGGCCTCGGTGGCGACGAAGCGTGCGTTGCAGTCCACGGTCCACGCGCCATGCTCGCCCCGCGTCACGATCACGCGACCTATGCCGAAGCGCTCGATCAGCCGCAGCGCAGCGGCACCCGGATCACGAACTCCGGTTCCAGTCAGGACGGCAATACGGCGCAGTTCGTCTTCGTTGAGCTTCAGCACCTCGGCACGGCCGAGCGACCACTCGAGCACTTCGTGCGAAATTGCCTCTTCACGCAGATTGACGTCGAGAAAGCCCGGGGTGCCGTTCGCACCGAACAGCGAGCGCAGCGCTTCGCGGGAGGCGCCGCGTTGCGCGAGCGTCCCGAAGTAGATCCACGCAGGCTGCCGGCCATCCAGGACGTGCAGGACCGGAGTGGCGACAATGTAGTCCCACGCCTGCTCCGGATCGATCACGAAACGATGCCCGCCGGCTTCCAGGCGGATCTCCGCATGCCCACTCGCGTGATAACCATCGAACTGGATGGCCTCGGTATCCAGGCCGAGTTCGCGCATCCGTCGCAGAAGGAATTCACCGCGCGCGTCGTGGCCGACGCAACTCACCAGCAGGGGTCGGCCGTCTTGCTCATCCCCGAGCGCCGCCAGGTGCGCCGCAACGTTGAAGGGTGCGCCGCCGGCAATCTCGTGATCGGGAAAACGGTCACTCAAGAGTTCGCCGAACAGTAACCACGTCGGTCGTGTGTCGCCGGCCGAGCGACCCTCTTCGATCGTCGACACGCCAGGCCCATCTGACGGCGGGATTCGATTCGATTCCACATCATCGCCTCCTCATTTGATTTTGCATAAAACCGTTTTGTGCAATATAACATGCAATGCTACTGCTGTCGCACCCATGACACGGGCATGCCTGCCCGCCACAATGCGGCGAATAGCCCGAGCACCGATGAGCAATGCCGACCGACAAGCAGACTGCTTCGCCTGAACGAAGCCACCCGATGGATGTACTGAGGAAATTCCGCATCGTGGTCGGTGCGGTGCGTCGTCACACGCGAGATCTGGAACGCGCCTGTGGCATCGCCGGCGCACAGGTCTGGATGCTGGCAGCGATCGCGGAGACGCCGGGGATCACGGTGTCGGCGCTGAGCAGGGCGCTATCGATACACGTCTCGACTGCCAGCAACCTGATCGAAAGACTCGTTCAACGCGGACTGGTGGAGCGCCTGCGCTGCGAGGACGACCGGCGCGCGGTCCGGGTGCGCGTGACGACAGCAGGAAAGTCCGTGCTCGCGACTGCGCCGCAACCGTTGCGTGGACTGCTGGTCGACGCATTGTCCCGGTTGCCCGCGGAAACGCTGTCCCAGCTGGACGGCGACCTCGATTGCCTGATCGCCCACCTGAACGGCGGCGCCGACGCCGACGCCGCGAACGAACCGCTCTAGCGCGCCGCAGCCAGGCTCAGCCCAGCGGCTCGAAGACCACGACCGGAATGTGCCGCACGCCTTCGCAGCGCGCCCGGTACTCGGCGAAGCCCGGGTACATCGCCTCGAGTCGCGGCCAGTAGGTCCGTTCCTCGGCCTCGCTGGCGATACGCGCCTGCATGTCGCGCGCACGGTTGCCGATCTGGATGCGCACGCGGGGGTTCGATTCGATGTTGCGGAACCAGACCGGCGCCACGCTCATGCCGCCCTTGGACGCCGCCATCACCACCCGTTCGCCGTCTTCGATGTACAGCAGCGGCACCTTGCGCCGCTTGCCGGACGTGCGCCCGGTGGTGGTCAGGATCGCGACCTGCCCGCCGAGGAAGGTGTTCCACAGGCGACCGCCAGTGAGCTCGTAGACCAGCACCTGCAAGGAACCGATGTTGCGGATGAACCAGGTGCCGAACTTCTCCTGCCCGGCGGTGAATCGCTTGACCTCGGCTGGCTGGCTCATGACACGCGGTCCTTACGGAAGTGATCGGGGACCGACAATCTAGCCGCCCGCTGCGCGAAAAGCGATGACGGATCGGTAAGGCGTACGCCCACCGGCACGCAACCGCCATCGCGCACCGTGGGACCTGTTGCAACACGCCGGTCCGTCCGAACATGGTTCCGTAGGTTCGGCCTGTGGCCGACCATGTCCGCGTAGGTTCGGCCTGTGGCCGAACATGTCCGCGTGGGTTCGGCCTGTGGCCGAACATTTCATGTCCGGGCACAGCCCGGATCTACAACCGAACATGTCCGGGCACAGCCAGGATCTACATCCGTGCGCGCAGGTTCCGCCGCCGCGAGGCACGCAGCATGCGGCCGCGCTCCGCATCGGTGGCGCCGCCATCGGCCGTCGCGCCGCCCGCCTCGACGCGGAACGCGCAGAGGTGCAGCACGCGGGCGTCGAGCGTGAGCGCGGCGCCTTTGACGCACTCGCCTGCCAGGCGCAGGTCCTCGCCCTCGCCGACCGCCTTGAACGCGGTGCATGCGGCCTGGCGGACCTCGGCGAGGAACGCTGCACACTGCTCGGGCGGCGCGGCCGGCACCTCGCCGCGGAGTTCGTCGATCGCGTCGAGCGCGTAGCTGCTGAGCAGCTTGTGCGACTGCTTCGCATAGGTCGCGCCGGCATCGAACAGATCCACGCCGACGATCTGGCCGTTGATCGCGAACACCGCACCGCACTGCCCGGGCGCCGCCGGCATCGCCGCGATGTAATCGTCGAGCCGCGTCGCATTGGTCTCGTACAGCGCGGCGGCCGCGGCGGTATCCGAATGCGCCCGCATGCGCTCGGACTTGCTGCGGATCTCCTCCCACACCGCACCCTGGTCGCTGCGCCGCTGGCCGCTGCGCTGCATCGACTCGCTGACCTGCGCGGTCTTCTGCGCCCGTCCCCGCGCGAACAACGCCCGCTCGGCTGCCGCAAAGCTCGCCGACTCGTGTCGCCAGCGCCCCGCCTCCACGCAGGAAACCGGAATCACCAGCTCACTGTGCGCCGCGACCAGGATCGTGAGGTTCACGATGCGGTTCTGCTTGGCGCCGACCAGTTCCTCGCCGTCGAGCAGCAGCAGCGGCCGGTCCGCGGTATTCGCGACGCGCAGTTCCGGCACGCTGCCGAGCTCCGAAACCTCGGTGATGCGCACCTGCCGTGTCGCGAGCGCCTCGCCCAGCGTCAGGTAGTGCGGCTCGCCGGGCTGCGCGCCGAGCAGCGGGAACATGGTGAGGTTCGCGAACGCCACGGGGGCGCCGACGTCGAGGGCGGCCAAGGTGTTTTCGATGAGGGTCATGGGGCGCTCCTGCGGATCCGGGTGTGCGGAGCACCACTATGCAGAGGTAGCGGCATCATGGCGTGAGGCTGCAAGGCGAGATTCCGCGCCATCTTCTATGCTTGCCGTGCACCGGTCGGTGGAGACCGCGCATGGACCGTACCGAACGCTTCTACAAGATCAACCAGTTGCTGGAACACGGCCGGCCGGTCGCGTTCAGCACGATGCTCGAGGCCTGCGAGGTGTCGCGGGCCACGCTGCAGCGCGACCTCGAGTACCTGCGCACGCGCCTGAACGCACCGATCGTCTACGACCGGGAGCACAACGGCTACCGCCTCGAGCACGGCAACACCCAGGTCGGCGGGCAGTACGAACTGCCCGGGCTGTGGTTCAGCTCGCAGGAGATCCACGCCCTGCTGACCATGCAACACCTGCTCGCGAGCCTCGACCCGGGCGGCCTGCTGGCGCAGCACATCGAACCGCTGAAGTTGCGCCTGAACACGCTGCTCGGCGCCACCGACGACGAAGTCGGCGACATCCGCCGCCGCGTGCTGGTGGTGGGCACCGGCAAGCGCGCGCTGAAGATCGCCCACTTCGAGCGCGTGGGCTCGGCGCTGCTGCGGCGCAAGCGGCTGCAGATCCGCTACTACGCGCGCGGCAACGGCGAGGTGAGCGAACGCGAGGTGTCGCCGCAGCGCCTGGTGCACTACCGCGAGAACTGGTACCTCGACGCCTGGTGCCATCTGCGCAACGACCTGCGCAACTTCGCCGTCGATTCGATCCTCGAGGTCGACGTGCTCGAGCGCCGGGCCAGGGAGGTGGCGCGGCGCACCGTCGAGACGCTGCTGAATCCCGGTTACGGAATCTTCGCCGGCGCGACCATTGGCGTCGCGGAACTGCTGTTCACCCCCGAGCGCGCACGCTGGGTGGGCAGCGAGAACTGGCATCCGCGCCAGAGCAGTGAATTCCGCCCTGACGGCAACTTCCTGCTGCGCGTGCCCTACGCCGACGACCGCGAACTGATCATGGACATCCTCAAGTACGGCGCCGACTGCGAGGTGCTGGGGCCACCGGCGCTGCGCGGCGCGGTCAGGAAGGCGCTGCGGGACGCCGCGGCAAGGTACGGTTGAAGCGCAAACAGCCGCTTCGGCTCATCACCCAAGCAGCTGTTTTCATTGGGGAATTTGGTCGGAGCGGCGGGATTCGAACCCACGACCACCACCCCCCCAGAGTGGTGCGCTACCAGGCTGCGCTACGCTCCGATGTCTGTCTGCCGCGCTCGGCGGCAAGGCGGCGCATCATACCCGAACCGGCGCGCGATGTGTACGCCGGAATCGCGGCATCAGTAACGCAGCGTGGTCAGGACTTCCTCGAGCTCGGAGATCGTCTGCCGGATCAACTGCCGGTAGTGCGAATCCTCCTTGCCGGACTCGCCCTCCATGCGCTGGCGCGCGCCGCCGATCGTGAAGCCCTGCTCGTAGAGCAGGCTGCGGATCTGGCGGATCAGGATCACGTCCTGGCGCTGGTAGTAGCGGCGGTTGCCGCGGCGCTTGGCCGGCTTCAGCTGCGGGAACTCCTGCTCCCAGTAGCGCAGCACGTGCGGCTTCACCGCGCACAGCTCGCTGACCTCGCCGATCGTGAAGTAGCGTTTGCCCGGGATCGGCGGCAGTTCGTTGTTGTTAGTCGCTTCCAGCATACGCTTCCACCCTGACTTTCAGTTTCTGCCCCGGCCGGAACGTCACCACGCGCCGCGCCGAGATCGGAATCTCCTCGCCGGTCTTCGGGTTACGCCCGGGACGCTGGCGCTTGTCACGCAGATCGAAGTTCCCGAAGCCGGAGAGCTTCACCTGCTCGTTCGACTCCAGTGCCTGGCGGATCTCCTCGAAGAAAGCCTCCACGACCTCCTTCGCCTCGCGCTTGTTCAGCCCGAGGTCCTCGAAGAGCTTTTCGGCCAGATCCGCCTTGGTCAGCGCATTGCGCATCGCTTCACTACCTCAGGACGGCCCCGCAACGGGCGGCGAGTGCCGCGAGCATGCGGTCCATCGTGGCGTTGACTTCCTCGTCGGTCAGCGTCCGGTCACGGTGCTGTAGCACCACCCCGAGCGCCATGCTTTTCTTACCACTTTCAATGTGTTGCCCGCGATATACGTCAAACAGTCTGAGGTTGACGAGCAACTCTCCCGCGACCTCGCGCGCCGTTTCCAGCACCTGCGCCGCGGGCACTGCGTCGTCCAGCACCACGGCGAGGTCACGTCTGACCTCAGGAAATTTAGATAATCCTTTGAAACTTGGCAAGTTTTTCTTGCATGCCCGCGCATGGTCCAGTTCGAACACGAACACCGGCCCCTGCAGGTCGAAGGCCTTCAGCACTTCCGGGTGGAGTGCGCCCAGCCAGCCGAGCGCTTCCCCGTCACGGCGCAGCCGCACCGACTGCCCCGGATGCAGCGCCGGATGCGTGGCCGCCTCGAACACGAACTGCACGCCCGTCGCGTCGATGTCGAGCAGCGACTCGACGTCGCCCTTGAGGTCGAAGAAGTCGAGCGCCGCGGCCGCATCCGTCCAGTTCTCCGGCGCGCGCTCGCCGCAGGCGATGCCGGCGATCGCGAGCCGCTGCTCGAGACCGGCGGCGCCGGGCAGGAACCGCAAGCCGGTCTCGAACAGCCGCACGCTGCGCTGCTGGCGGTGCTGGTTGAACTGCACCGCCTTGACCAGGCCCGCCCATAGCGTGCTGCGCATCACGGCCATGTCGGCCGAGATCGGGTTGGCGACCGCCACCGGCGTGCAGTCGGGGTCGAGCAGCGCCTGCGTGCGCGGGTCGACGAAGCTGTAGGTGATCGCCTCCTGGTAGCCCAGCGTCTCCAGGCGACGCCGCCAGCCGCCGAGCCCGTGCTCGGCCTCGGGGTGCGGACGCAGCGCCACGGCGGCGCCCTGCACGCGCGCCGGGATACGGTCGTAGCCGTGCACGCGCGCGATCTCCTCGATCAGGTCGGCTTCGATGCGCACGTCGAACCGGTAGCTGGTCGGGCGCACCAGCCAGTCGGCACCGTCGCGGGTGACGCCGAAGCCGAGCCGGACGAGGATCGCCTCGACCTCGGAGGCCGCCAGCGTGACGCCGAGCAAGGTGTCGAGCCGCCCGGCACGCAGGCGGATCGGCGCCAGCGCCGGCAGGTGCTCGTCGGATGCTGCCAGCACCACCGGCCCCGCTTCGCCGCCGACGATGTCGAGCAGCAGCCGGGTGGCGCGCTCGATCGCGACCTTCTGCAGTTCGAAGTCCACGCCGCGCTCGAAGCGGTGCGAGGCGTCGGTGTGCATGCCAAGCGCGCGCGCACGGCCGGCGAGCGCCGCAGGGGCGAAGAACGCCGATTCGAGGAAGATGTCGCGGGTGCCGGCACCCACCGCGGTGCGCTGCCCGCCCATGATCCCGGCCAGCGCGATCGCGCCCTGCCCGTCGGCGATCACCAACAGGTCCGGGCGCAGCTCGCGCTCGCTGCCGTCGAGCAGCACCAGGCGTTCGCCAGGGTTGGCCAACCGCACCGTGACGCGCCCGACCAGGGTGGCGCGGTCGAAGGCGTGCAACGGCTGTCCCAGTTCGAGCAGCACGTAGTTGGTCACGTCGACCACGGCATCGATGCTGCGCACGCCGCTGCGGCGCAGCCGCTCCTGCAGCCACAGCGGCGAGGGGCGTGTGACATCGACCCCGCGGATCACCCTCCCGGCGTAGCGCGGGCAGGCGGCCGGTGCGGCCAGCGTGACGTCGATGGTGTCGGGTATGGTCGCCGGGACCGGGCCCAGCGCGGGCGGCGTGGTCGCCAGGCCGTTCAGCGCCGCCACCTCGCGCGCCAGCCCCGCGATGCCGAGGCAGTCGCCACGGTTGGGCGTCAGTCCCAGCTCGATCAGCTGGTCAGCCAGGTCCAGGTAGCCAACGATGTCCAGCCCCACGGGTGCATCGGCCGGCAGTTCCAGCAGGCCCTCGCCGCGCGCCTCGATGCCGAGTTCGCCGGCCGCACACAGCATGCCGCAGGACTCGACGCCGCGCAGCGTCGCCCGGCGGATCTCCAGCCCCGGCAGCTGCGCGCCCTCGCGCGCGAACGGCACCCGCAACCCGGGACGCACGTTGCGCGCCCCGCACACCACCTGGTGCTCACGCGTGCCGTCACTGACGCGGCAGACGCTGAGCCGCTCCGCGTCCGGGTGCGGCGCCACCGCCAGCACCTCGCCCACGACCACGCCAGCAAGCGGTGCTGCCGCCGACGTCACCGCGTCCACCTCCAGCCCCGCCATCGTGAGTTGCGCGGCGAGTTGCCCGGTCGAAAGCGCCGGATCGACCCACTCGCGCAACCACTTTTCGCTGAACTTCATTGCTGTACCCGTAGCGGCCGATGCCGCGCAATTCACTTTAACTAGTCAAAGCAATTCTTTGTTTTTAATTGAATTGCTTAAGAAATCTCAGGTCGTTTTCATAAAACAGCCGCAAGTCATTGACGCCATAGCGCAACATCGCCAGCCGTTCGACGCCCATGCCGAAGGCGTAGCCGGTGAAGCGCTCGGCATCGATGCCCGACAACTCGAGCACACGCGGGTGCACCATGCCGCAACCCATGATCTCGAGCCAGCCCGTGTTCTTGCACACCCGGCAGCCGTCCCCGCCGCAGATCACGCACTGCATGTCGACTTCAGCCGAGGGTTCGGTGAACGGAAAGTACGACGGCCGGAAACGCACCGCGAGCTCGCGCTCGAAGAAGGCGCGCAGGAAGTCGATCACGGTGCCCTTCAGATCCGGCATCCCCGTCCCCTCGGCGATCACCAATCCCTCGACCTGGTGGAACATCGGCGAGTGCGTCAGGTCGGAATCGCAGCGGTAGACGCGCCCCGGGCAGATCACGCGGATCGGCGGTGCGGTGGACTGCATGACGCGCACCTGCACCGGCGAGGTGTGGGTGCGCAGCACCGTCGTCGGGTCGATATAGAAGGTGTCGTGCATGGCCCGCGCCGGATGCTCCGGCGGGATGTTCAGTGCCTCGAAGTTGTGCCAGTCGTCCTCGATCTCGGGGCCTTCGACCACCTCGAAGCCCACCCCCACGAAGAAGGCCTCCATGCGCTCGATGGTGCGCGTGACCGGGTGCGCGCCTCCGGCCGCGCGCCGCCGTCCCGGCAGCGTGACATCGACGCGCTCGCTCCACAGCCGCCGCTCGAGCTCCTCGCGCTCGAGTTGCGCGCGCCGGCCGGACAGCCCCTGCTCGAGTTGCTCCTTCAGCACGTTGATCTCGGCGCCGCGTGCGCGGCGCGCGTCGGGGTCGAGCTGGCCGAGTTGCTTCAGATGCTGCGTCAACTCGCCCTTCTTGCCGAGGTAGCGCACGCGCTGCTCCTCGAGCTCGGCCAGCGAGGCGGCCGCCGCGATCGCGGCCAGCGCACTGGTGACGGTCTGCGTCAAGTCGTCCATAGCGAAATTCCTGTCTCCGGGTCCGTGGCCGCGCGGGCCGTGCGCGACGCAAAAAAATAGGGAAAGAACTCCCGCCCTTTCCCTACCTTGGTCCCTGTCGCCGACGAGGGCACCGACGCCACGCAAGGTGGCGCCAGCACCGGGGTTCACGCGAGAGCGGTCCTCGCCTTGTCGACGATCGATGTGAACGCCTGCTTGTCGTGCACCGCCAGGTCGGCGAGCACGCGACGGTCCAGCACGACCTGCGCCTTGCGCAGGCCGTCGATCAGACGGCTGTACGTCAGGCCGTTGGCGCGCGAGGCAGCGTTGATCCGCGTGATCCACAGCGCGCGGAACTGGCGCTTGCGCTGGCGGCGGTCACGGTAGGCGTACTGGCCTGCCTTGATCACCGCCTGCTTGGCGACGCGATAGACGCGGCTGCGGGCACCGTAGTAACCCTTCGCGCGCTCCAGGATCTTCTTGTGTCGGCGTCGTGCGACGACGCCACGCTTGATACGGGGCATGATCTATATCCTCACAATCGGGTGGCAGATGTCACTTGTCGCGCAGCATGCGCTCGACCTTGGGCTGGTCGGCGGGGCTGAACGCCTCGGTCCCGCGCAGCTGGCGCTTGCGCTTGGTGCTCATCTTCGTGAGGATGTGGCTCTTGTTCGCGTGTTTGCGCTTGTAACCGTCGCCGGTTTTCTTGAAGCGCTTCGACGCTCCGCTATGTACCTTTACCTTGGGCATTTTCCCTGACTCCGCATTTCATGTGACTGCAACGCTGTCGAAGTGAGCGAACTCACTTCTTCTTCTTGGGAGCGAGGACCATGGTGAGCTGACGGCCTTCCATCTTCGCGTGCTGTTCCACCGCCGCATGCGGCTCGAGATCGGCTTCGATGCGCTTTATCAGCTCCATCCCGATCTCCTGGTGGGCCATCTCGCGACCCCGGAAGCGCAACGTCACCTTGGTCTTGTCTCCATGCTCCAGGAAACGTACCAGGTTGCGCAGTTTTACCTGGTAATCCCCTTCCTCCGTCCCTGGCCGGAATTTCACTTCCTTCACCTGGATGATCTTCTGCTTCTTCTTCGAAGCGCTCTTCTGCTTCTTGGCTTCGAAAATGTACTTTCCGAAGTCCATGATCTTGCACACCACCGGTTCGGCCTCCGGCGCGATCTCCACCAGATCGAGCCCTGCCTGTTCGGCGTTGCGGAGCGCTTCGTCGATCGCGACGATCCCCAGCTGCCTGCCTTCCTGATCGATCAGTCGCACCTGGCGGGCACGAATTTCGCCGTTTACGGCAAGCCTTTTAGTATCGGATTTCAAGTGTTTCTCAACCTTCCATGACAAATCGGCCGCGACGGTCCACCTCCGCACCGAGGAAGGCCGCGAACTCGTCCAGAGTCATCGCGCCCCTATCCTCGCCGCGCCGGGTCCGTACGGCCACCGTTGCTGTTTCCGCTTCGCGGTCCCCGACTACAAGCAGGAACGGAAGCTTGTCGAGCGTATGCTCTCGGATCTTAAAGCCTATCTTCTCGTTCCTCAAGTCACTGACTACCCTGAAACCCTTGTTTTTCAAGGATTCTTCGACTTCGAGTGCGTATTCACGCTGGGCATCGGTAATATTCATCACAACTGCCTGCACCGGCGCCAGCCAGGCCGGGAATGCACCCTCGTGGTGTTCGATCAGGATACCGATGAAGCGCTCGAAGGATCCGAGCACCGCGCGGTGCAGCATCACCGGGGTCTGGCGGCTGCCGTCCTCGGCCACGTACTCGGCGTCGAGACGCCCGGGCATCGAGAAATCGACCTGGATGGTGCCGCACTGCCACACGCGGCCGATGCAGTCGCGCAACGAGAATTCGATCTTCGGCCCATAGAACGCGCCCTCCCCGGGCAGCAGTTCCCAGGCGAGCCCCTTCGCGTTCAACGCATCCGCGAGCGCCTGCTCCGCCTTGTCCCACACCTCGTCGCTGCCGACGCGGTTCTCGGGCCGGGTCGAGAGCCGATAGATCACGTCGGTGAACCCGAAGTCGGCGTAGACCTCGTGCAGCAGGTCGATGAACTGCGCCACCTCGGGCTGGATCTGCGCCTCGGTGCAGAAGATGTGCGCATCGTCCTGCGTGAAGCCGCGTACCCGCATCAGCCCGTGCAGCGAACCCGAGGGCTCGTTGCGGTGGCAGGAGCCGAACTCCGCCAGCCGCAGCGGCAGGTCGCGGTAGCTCTTGAGCCCCTGGTTGAACACCTGCACGTGGCACGGGCAGTTCATCGGCTTGACCGCGAAATCACGCTCCTCGCTCTTCAGCGCGAACATGTTTTCGGCAAACTTCTCGGCATGCCCCGAGCGCTGCCACAGGCTGAAATCGACCACCTGCGGCGTGCGGATCTCGTGGTAGCCGCGGCGCGCGAGCTTGGCCCGCATGTACTGCTCTACCGCCTGGTAGATCGCCCAGCCGCGCGGGTGCCAGAACACCATTCCCGGCGCCTCTTCCTGGGTATGGAACAGGCGCAGCTTCTTGCCGATCCGCCGGTGGTCGCGGCGCTCGGCTTCCTCGATGCGGCGCAGGTACGCCTCGAGCGCCTTGCGGTCGGTCCACGCGGTGCCGTAGACGCGCTGCAGCATCTCGTTACGCGAGTCGCCA
Source organism: Pseudomonadota bacterium (assembly GCA_963204845.1). GTDB lineage: Bacteria > Pseudomonadota > Gammaproteobacteria > Pseudomonadales > UBA5518 > UBA5518. The sequence continues at coordinate 14,550 of CAUJIL010000122.1, forward strand.
CGCCAGTATGCGCCCGCGAGCTTGGTCAACCGGAACGCCTTCAGCCGGCCGGTGCTCGGCACGTGGGGGCCGCGACAGAGGTCGACGAAATCGCCCTGCCGGTACAGCGAGATGTCCTCGTTCGACGGAATCGAGGCGATGATCTCGGCCTTGTAGTGCTCGCCGAGCCCGCGGAAGAACGCCACCGCCTCGTCACGCGGCATCACGCTGCGTTCCACCGCGATGTCCGCGCTTGCGAGTTCCTCCATCCGCTGCTCGATGGCAGCCAGGTCTTCCGGCGTGAAGGCGCGTTCGTACGCGAAGTCGTAATAGAAGCCGTCCTCGATGACCGGGCCGATCGTGACCTGCGCCGAGGGAAACAGCTGCTTGACCGCCTGCGCGAGCAGGTGCGCCGTCGAGTGGCGGATCACCTCGAGCGCGTCCTCGGAACGCTCGGTGACGATCGCCAGCGAGGCGTCGGAGCCGATCGTATACGAGGTATCGACGAGGCGGCCGTCGACCCGCGCGGCGAGCGCGGCCTTGGCGAGGCCCGCGCCGATGCCGGCGGCGACCTCGGCGACGGTCACGGGAGCATCGAAACGACGCTGGCTGCCGTCGGGCAGCGTGACGGTGACGGACATGCGGACTTCCCCTGGCGGTGGTGACCCTGACGAGAGGCCTCTTGATCCACCGTTACGTGTTGCGAATTCGACCCGCGCCACCGGCCTCGCGGCGGCCATTGCCGGGGTCCGGCGTGGCCTCGTGAGCGAACTCCACCGGTTCGAACGGCGGCGCGGAGGCGGCAATCGTACGCGAGACGGGGAGGAAGGCGCAATTCACGAGGCTGCCGCAAAAGCCCGCGAGGCGTGCGGCGGCGGCTTCGCACCGGCGGTGCGTACGCTGCAGGGAACGATGACGCGGGCGATGCTCAGCGTACGGTAGGCGGGTGACGCCTCGCTTCCTCGGCGACGAATGCGGCGCACAGCCGCGACAGTTCGCGGTAATAGGGAAACGCCGCGTGTCGCTTCAGGTCCTCGTGCAGCGCGGGAATCCAGCTCGCGAGGTGGCGCGACAGGAAATCATGCTGCGCGCGCCCGAAAGCGCCGCTGTCCACGCCCTCTTCATGGCACTCGGCCTCGCGGTCGCACAGGAAGTACATGAATTCGAACAGCGTGCCCAGATAATCGGGCAGCTCGTTGGCCGGCGTGTCGGCCGCGGTCAACCCGAAATGATTGTAGAAACGCACCAGTTCCTCGAGCACCCCCATGCGCGCATCGCCGCGGCTGGCGGTGCTGTTCAGGCAACACGCCGGCGCGCCGCCGCCGCAGGCATCGAACAGTCGCGTGTACTCGATCGCGAGCTCGTCGCCGCTGCCGGCGTCGCCGAGCGCCGCAGCGTCGATCGTCGCCGCGAGCGCCGGACACACCGTCTCCAGCAACGTGCGCAAGCGGGCGGCGACCGCGCCCGAGCGCACCAGCGCCAGCAATTCCTCGTCCGGATATTCCAGCGCGGCGGCAAAGAAGCCGTAGAGCTCCGCGCGCACGCGCGCGCTGGACCCGTCGTGCGGGAAGATAGTCGTGCCTGCTCCGGGGGCTGGCGAGGTATCGATGCGCATCGTGTTCACAACCTCACGCGACCTTCTCGACGTCGATCGCCGTGCCGTGCGGCACGTGGCTCGGGGCTCCGTAGAACATCCGGTAGTGGATCTGACCGTAGCCGCCCGCCAGATGCAGCGCCTTCCACGGCGACTCGACCGGCTCCTGCTGGCCCTTCCAGTTGCGGAACTGGTACGTCTCCCACGCGTGGTAGACGATCACCTCGCCGGGAGCCGTCACCGCCGCCACCTTGACCATGCACTCGAAGGCGCCGTTGTCGTTGAAGACGCGCACGGTGTCGCCGTCGACGATGCCACGCGCCGCGGTGTCGCGCGGGTTCATCCAGCACACCGGCTGCCCGCGCTGCAACCGCAGCAGCAGTTGCACGTCGCGCCAGATCGAGTGGATGCTCCAGCGCGTGTGACCTCCGGCCATGCGCAGCGGCAATCGGCTGTCGAAATACGGGGACTCCTTGTGCGTCGGCAGTTCCTCGCGCGCCTCGAGGAACCACGGATGGTCGATATAGAACTGCATGCGCCCGGTCAACGTGGGCCAGGCGACCTTCTTCTCGATGAAGTCGCGGTGCGCCCAGTGCGTGTCGTTGGGATCGTAGTCGCTGTAGTTCTGGTTGATGATCCCGGGCGGCGCGCTCGCAATCACCGGCACCGCACCCATGTCGAGCGCCTCGCGCCCGCTGCGCGCCGACACGCTCGGGCTGTGCGCGAAGATGTCGTCCATGACCCGCATCGGGTCGTCCGGATCGAGGGGATCGTAACGCCCGTTGCTGGTCTGGCGTGCGTGCACGGTGCGCAGATCGAGCGGCTCGTCGCGCCAGCCTCGCACCACGCCCACGCCGCGTTCGGTCGCACGTTCGCCGATCGTCTTGGTGAGCCGGCCGAAGATCTCCCACTCGCTCTTCGCCTCGCCCTGCGGTTCGGTGGCCTTGTCGGAGCAGATCACGTACGGCACGTAACTCTGCGCGTACTTGATGCCGATCTTCTCGTAATAGGCCGCGGCCGGCAGCACGTAATCGGCATAGATGCCGGTGCTGGTCATGCGGAAATTGATCGACACCACCAGATCGAACTTGGGCCACAGCTTCTCGCGCGCGATCTGCGGCGACGGCCAGCGACGAAACGGATTGCAGCCGGTGAGGATGTAGGCCCGCGGGTTGCGATCCTCGCGCGGCGACACCCGGGTCCAGCCCTTGTCGATCGACTCACGCATGTAATCGGCGACGTTGCGCGACAAGGACTTGTCCTGCAGTTGCGGCTTGTCCCACAACTCCTTGTAGCCACCATGGACGTAGAGGAACACCATCAGTGGCGTCCAGCCCTGCTTGTCGCTGACCTTGGTGTAGATCTGCTCATAATCGCGCGGGGACAGGCCGCGTATCGCCTTGGGGATCAACCCGAGCTTGTCCGTGAGACCGAGCGGGCTTTCGCCCCCGAACTCGAGTCCTTCGAGCCACCACCATGCCGCGACCTTGAGCCCGCCGCCCTGCTTGCCCTGGTTGCCGGTCAGGCTCATCAGCAGCACCATCGCGCGCTGGAACAGGTCGCTGTGGTAGTGCTTGCAGGCGCCCCACGAGGCAAAAATCATCGAACGATTCGCGCCCGCCATGCCACGCGCGAAGGTACGGATCACGTTCGGATGCAACCCGGTGACCGCAGCTGCCTGCTCGGGCGTGTGCTCGGCATCGAGCTTGCGCACCAGCCGGTCGAAGACGGTCTCGCATTCGACCGTCGCGCCGTCAGCGAGCACCACCTGGCGCACACCGGTGAGCGCCGGGCGCATCCCGCCGAGTGCCAGACTGCGCCCACCGTTGCCGTCGCCCTCGCACCCCGGCGCGACCACGATCTTGCCGCTCGACTCGTCCCAGACGTAGAACGCGTTGTCGGCGCCGCCGCGGACCACGTCGCCCTCGCGCAGGAAGCGCCCGTCGTCGGTGCGGATCAGGAACGGCAGATCGGTCTGCTCGGCGACGTAGTCGGCCTTGTAGAGTTTCTCGGCGATCATCACCTGCGCGGCGGCCAGCCCGAGCGCGGAATCGCTCTCCGGGCGCAGATTGAGCCACAGGTCGGCATGCGCCGTGGTCGGGCTCAGGTCGGGGGCGATCACGACCAGTTGCGCGCCACGGTAGCGCGCTTCGTGCAGGAAATGCGCCTCGGGAATCCGCGTGGAGTTCGGGTTGCCGATCCAGATCACGATGTAGTCCGACAGGTACCAGTCGTCGGCGGTACCTTCGCAGTTGAACATGCCCCAGGTCTGCACCAGCCCCATCGGCATGTCCGACACGCCGGCCCAGGAGTCGATCGCGGTGCAGTTCATCGCGTCGCGGAAGCGCGCGTCACCGTGGCTCTCGGGACCGAAACCGCCGTTGGTGGTGCCGTCGTCGAACACGATCGACTCGGTACCGTCCTCGACCGCGATATCGATCAACTGGTCGGCGATGTCCTGCAGCGCCTCGTCCCAGCTGACGCGCTTCCACTTGCCCTCGCCGCGCTCACCCACGCGCTTGAGCGGGTACTTGATGCGCGACTCCGCCAGCTGCAGCGTGGTGTAGCACGCACCCTTCTGGCAGCCCCGCGGGTTCATGTCCGGCACGTCGGCGCGGTGCGGTTCGTAGATCGCGTTCTGTTCCTCGCGCCACGCGATGCCGTCGCGCACGTACACGTCCCACGAGCAGGCGTCGCAGCAGTTCGCGCGCGTGTGGGTGCCCTTCACCACCTTGTCCCAGGTCCACTTCTCGCGCCAGATGTCGGAGTAGTCGTCGTAGCGGATGCTGCGGGCCGCGGTCTTCGGGGCCGGCGGCGGTCCCGGCAGGATCGCTCCCGGCGTTTTGGGCCGCAGGTTGTGGAACACCAGGCCGCCGGCGGCCACGACGCCGGCGCCCGCGAGAAAGTGGCGACGCGATACGTGCATGTCACGAACCTCCTGTGGTCGGCCCTTCCGGGCGCGTGCGCATCAGGTCCAGCGCAGGGTCTGCGGATTGGTGTCGAAGCCGCCGAACATGTCGTTCCAGCGGAACGCGATCAGCAGTTCCATCAGTTCGGATTTCTCGCCCCGACGGACCTTCTCGCGTTCGGCCGCGAGCGTCGCCAGCGCACCCAGCACGCGTTCACCGAACAGCGACACGAGGTACTCGTCGGGAATGCGTCGCTGGCCGAAGTCGAAGTCACCCGCCGCGTCGAAACGCGCCGGGCCGGCCGGAGGCACGTAGAAGACGTTCGGCTCGGTGCCGAATTCGGGATGCAGCGGCAGCGCTACCTGCCATTTGTCGACCAGCTTCCAGATCGGCGCATTCTCGTCGTCGCGGTAGCCCACGAAGCGAACGCGACCGGGACACTGGCGCGCGCACGCCGGCGCCACACCCTGTTCGAGCCGCGGGTAGCAGAAGATGCACTTCTGGCTGACCTGCTTGACGTGGTTGAAATAGATCTTCTTGTACGGGCAGGCCTCCATGCAGAAGCGCAGGCCGCGGCAGCGGTTCTCGTCGACGACCACGATGCCGTCGTCGTCGCGCTTCACGATCGCGCTGCGCGGACACGCCTCGACGCAAGCCGGGTGGGTGCAGTGATTGCAGATCCGCGGCAGGTAGAAGAAGTAGCTGTTCGGGAAATCGCCACCGCCCTGGTCTTCGTCCCAGTTCGGCCCCCACTCGGGCGCCGGGCCCTGGATCTGCAGGTGCACGTCCTGTCCCTTGCCGCCGTGAAACACCTCGGCATGGTTGTATTCCCATGCCTCGCCGAAGGCCCCGGTCGACGGCATTTCACCGAGTGCGGCATCGCCGGCCGGAAACCCTCCGCCCATCGCCTCCCAGTTCTTCGGCGTGCCCAGTCCGGGCATCGTGTTGACGGTGTTGAAGTGCATGTATTCCATGCCCTCGTCACGCGTCCACAGCGTCTTGCAGGCCACCGTGCAGGTGTGGCACCCAAGACACTTGTTGAGATCGAGGACCATCGCGACCTGGCGCTTCGTCGTGCTCATCGTGTTCGCCCCGCTGCGTATCGTGTCCGGGTTCGCTCAGTTCGCACCGGCCGCCAGTTCGAGCGGCAGCCAGTCACCGGAAAATGCCTTCAGGCCGCCGCGCTCCTGGCTGCCGCCCTCCCAGACTGCGATGCCGAAGCGCGTCGCCGAACCGGATTCGAGTTGCATCACGTCGGTGGCGCCATCGACACGCAGCGCGCGCGTGATCACGACCCGCCATCCGCCATCGCGCCAACGCGCCGCCACGCGCACCTGCGCGCGATCGACGATGCGGCTGCTGCCCGGACCTTCGGCCACGACCTGCATGCCGGCCTCGCCGGAGTCGGCGCGCCAGTACCACGCGGTGACCGGCGCCCCCGGAGCGCCCATCGACAGCAGCGGCGCGTCCGGGTGCAACGGCAACGCGACCGCCGCCGCGTCGGGCCAGCGCGTGTTGTCACCGTGGTCGACGTCGTGACGGGGATCGAGCCAGTCCAGGTGGAAGGCGAGCACGGAACCGTTGTGGACCGCACGCACCGCGACCTGGGCGGTGACGCCGATCGGACGGTTCTGCCAGGTGTTGCGGATCGCGGCGCTCGGCTGCATCGCAAGCGGAGTGCCCTGCAACGCCACCGGAGTTGCCGTGACGCCTCCCCAGAACGGTGCGTCGGGATCCAGCAACAGCTCCTGGTTCACGTCGGACACGAAAAGCGCTTTCACGGGCACCTCCGATCGGTCAGCGGGAACTCGAGGCAGTATCGTGTGGTTCGGACCTGTGTTTCCCTGAGGCTTACGCACGGCGGCGTGGTAGGCCGGAGACTTTATACTAGTAGGTATTAGTTTTGGCGAGTTACATTTTTTACACGTTTGTCAATAGCCCGACCTTTGGATGGTGTGCGCACGACGCGAGGACCGTGGGTGCGCGCGATACGTGCGGCAGGTGTCGGTCTGCGACCGAACGACGTTTGAACGAGGAGCAAGGCACTGGGAGTGTCCGGTAGCAGACCGGACCTGCATGCATTCGCGAGAAACGATTATGCCTGCCGGATCAGGGCGCATTCCGGCACGGCGGAATGCGTGATCTGGTAGGCCCGACTGGGGTCGAACCAGCGACCTCTACCATGTCAAGGTAGCGCTCTAACCAACTGAGCTACGGGCCTGCGAACAGGCGCGCATTATACCCGCCGGACCGGGTCCCGCAAGCCGGAATCTACGCTTGTTCGGCCGTAGATCCGGGCTGTGCCCGGACGGCTTGCGATAGGGGTAGGAAGGACCGATTGAGTTCGGCCCCCCCTCCCTCCGAACCGTACGTGCGGGTTTCCCGCATACGGCTCTCCAGTCGGTAGTCTTACCTCATCGAGGATCGACGTTCAGCGATCCGGGCTGCTTCCA
>CAUJIL010000123.1 GCA_963204845.1 Pseudomonadota bacterium
GGAGCGGCTCGAGATCGAGTTCGGTTACGCGCACAAGGTGCGCTCGCCGAACCTCTACGAGCGCTACACCTGGTCCACGTGGGCGATGGCGGCGACGATGAACAACTTCGTCGGCGACGGCAACGGCTACGTGGGCAATCCGGCGCTCGATCCGGAGCAGGCCGACACGCTGTCGGCGGCCCTCGACTGGCATTCGGCCGACCGCAGCCGCCAGCTGCGTGTCACGCCGTTCTATACCCTGGTCGAGGATTACATCGACGCGGTGGCGCGGCCGGGGTTCGTGGTCGATCGCTTCAATGTCCTCGACTTCGCGAACCAGGAAGCGCGCCTGTACGGCGTCGACATTTACGCACGCACGCCGATCGCGCGCACCGGGGCCGGCGAGCTGGGCCTGGAAGCGCTCGTGAGCTACACCGACGGCGAGAACCGCGACAGCGGCGACCATCTGTACAACATCATGCCGCTGAACGCGAAGATCGCGCTGACGCACCGGCGGGGACGCTGGGACAACGCGCTCGAACTGGTCGTGGTCGACGGCAAGGACGAGGTGTCGGACGTGCGCAACGAGATCGCCACCGGCAGCTACGAGCTGGTGAACCTGAACCTCAGCTACAACTGGGCGCGCGTGCGCGTCGACTTCGCGGTCGAGAACGTGTTCGACGAGTTCTACTCGCTGCCGCTGGGCGGGGCCTACCTCGGCCAGGGCACGACGATGATGATGAACGGCGTGCCGTGGGGAATCGCGGTGCCGGGCATGGGCCGCTCGTTCAACGCCGGCGTCACGCTGCGGTTCTGAGGCCGGAATCGCAACTCCGTCGGCATGAATGCCGACCTACGGTGAGCATGAATTACCGCTTCGCAATGAAACCGGTCGGTACCCGGTCGCTGTGCTAGCCTCGCGGCTTCGTCACGACGACCGGAGACATCGATCATGAGCACCGACGCGAGCCCTCGCCCCGACGGCGGCGAACTGCTGGCGCGCACACTCGCCGCCGCGGGTGTGGAGCACGTCTTCGCACTGCACGGCGGACATCTCGAATCGTTCTGGCAGGGCTGCGTGCGCCACGGCCTGCAGCTCACGGACTTCCGCCACGAGGCATCCGCCGGCCACGCCGCCGATGCCTACGCGCGCACCACCGGGCGTCTCGGCGTCTGCGTGATCACCTCGGGTCCGGGCTTCACCAACGCGATCACCGCGATCGCCAACGCCTTCCTCGACGGCATACCGGTATTGTTCATCGTCGGTTCGCCGCCCTTGCGTGACGCCGAGACCAACCCGCTGCAGGGCGGCATCGACCAGATCGCGATGGCGCTGCCGAGCGTGAAATGGGCGCACCGGGTGACGCACACCGAACGCATTCCCGAACTCGCCGCGCAGGCGGTGCGCACTTGCCTCAACGGTCGCCCCGGACCCGTGCTGCTCGAAGTTCCGATCGACGTGCTGCACATCCCGGTCGACGAAAACCTGGTGCACCCGCCGACCGGGCTCGGTGTCCGCACCGCCCCGGCACCGGCGCCGCAGGACGTGGAGGCGATCATCGCGATGCTGCGCGCGGCCGAACGCCCGGCGCTGTTCGTCGGTAACGGCATCCGTCTCGCTGGCGCCGAGGCCGAGCTGCTGCGCTTCGCCGAGACGAGCGGCATTCCGGTCTTCTGCGGCGGCCACGGCTACGGCGCGCTGCCCTACGACCATCCGCTGTACGGCAAGGACCTCGCGCTGCTGTCGCTGCTCGGGATGATGGGCCAGCCCGGGGTGGACGCGCTGCTGGTGGTCGGGGCGCGCTTCGGCATGTTCAGCGGCGGGCGCCTCGGCACGCCGGTCGCGCCGGGCGTGCCGATCGCGCAGATCGATCTGCATGTGCCCGAGCTGGGGCGGCTGCGCGAGGTGAGCATCCCGGTGCTCGCCGACGCCCGCGAGGCGCTGCGCGCGCTCGCCGACGCGGCGGCCACGATAGCTTGGCCCGACCGTTCGGCGTGGGCCGCGACCGCCACCGGGCTCAAGCACTTCGCCGCCCAGTTGTACGGCGCGCCGGATCCCGAGGCGACGCCGGTGCACCCCTACCACGCGGTGGCCTCGATCGCCGATGCCGCACCGCCGGATGCGATCTACGTGGTCGATGGTGGCGAGGCGTCCGCGTGGAGCCACATGGTGCTGCGTGCCAGCGCGTCGTGGCAGCTGATCGGCGCCGGTTATCACGGCTGCCTTGGCGTGGGGCCGGGAATGGCAATCGGCGCCGCGATCGCGCACCCCGGGAGGCGGGTGCTGCAGATCACCGGCGACGGCGCGATCGGCTTCCACATCCAGGAATTCGAGACCATGGTGCGCCACGGTCTGCCGGTGGTCACGGTGATCCTGAACAACCGGCTGTGGGGCATGTCGGCGCACGGGCAGGATCTGGTCTACGGACGTGAACGACGCGTGATCTGCTCGCTGCCGGACACGCCGTACGAAGCCGTCGCGGCCGCGTTCGGCTGTCATGCCGAGCGGGTCGAACGCCTCGCCGAGCTGGCGCCGGCGCTGCGTCGGGCGTTCGACTCGGGGCGGCCCGCGTGCATCAACGTGCTGATCGACCCGGACGAGATGCACCCGAGCATGCCGGCGATGGTCGGCGCCGACAACCCGGCCGAGAACGAGATCATGATCCCGTACTACGACAACATCCGTCTCTGAGGAGTCGCCGCCATGCAGCCCGACGGCAAGGCGCTCGCGGGGCGTCGCGTACTGCTCACCGGTGCGAGCGGGGGTATCGGTGCCGCCACGGCACGGCTGCTCGCCGAAGCGGGAGCGCGGCTCGCGCTGTTCGACCGTGACGAGGCGGCGCTGCAGGCGCTGGCGGCCGGTTTGCCGGACACGCAGGCCCATCTCGCGCTGGCGCTGGACCTGCGCGACGACGCGGCGCTGGAGGCGGCGGTGCACGCGGTGATGGAGCGTTTCGGCGCCGTCGATGTGCTGATCAACAACGCCGGCGTGCTGATCGGCGGCCACGCCGAACAGGGTTCGGCGGCGCGCGTGCGCGAGCTGCTCGACTGCAATCTGTACGTACCGATCCGGCTGTGCCAGCTGCTGGTGCCCGCGATGCGCGCGCGGGGCAGCGGGCACGTCGTGAACATGGTGTCGGCCGCGGCGCTGCTGGCGGTTCCCGGTTTCGCGATCTACGGCGCCAGCAAGTCGGGACTCTACACGTTCAGCCGCGTGCTGCGGCGCGAACTCGCGGACAGCGGGGTGCACGTAACGACGCTGTGCCCGGGCGCCACGCGCAGCCCGATGACGCACGCCATGGACGCGGCCGGTGGCGCGCCGGGCGCCGAGGCGCAGCACGACGTGCAGCTGCCCGCGCGTGCATTGCTCGCTGCGCTGCTGGATCCGCGCGACGAGGTCTTCGTGACGCGACGCCCGCGCGGGCAGGCGCTCGCACTGCTGCTCGAGCGCGTGTGGCCGCGGCTGCTCGACCGGATGTGGGTGCGCCGCTGCGATGCGGAACACTTCCGCATCGCCGCCTGCGGCGGGCGCCGCGGCCGGCCCGACTGAGGCGCTCGCCCCGCGCGGTACGGCCGCGCACGTTCGCGACCGATTGCGCTGCCGAACTCTTCCGTGAACATGGGGCATGCCTGTGAGCGTCGAATTGTGCTTGAATCGACAGTCGAAGAGAGGGAGAGGCATGGCGCGGGGTCAGCTCGACAACGCGTGCGTGGACGTCCCCTGCGTATCCTGAAGGACTGCGAGCCCGTGTCGAAACTGGTCGATCAAATCCGTGAAGCGCTGGTGGTGTTTGCCGGCATCGGCACCCGTCCGGCGCTGATCGGTGGACTCGCGCTGGCGGCGCACAACGTGGTCCGTGCGACCCAGGACGTGGACTTCCTGGCGGATGCCGATGACGCGGATCGACTGCATGACACGCTGCTGTCGCTTGGATACGTCTGCATTCACCGCAGCGAGGATGCGGCGAACTACGTGCGCCACGATGAGAGGCTCGATTTCCTGTATGCGCATCGGCCCATTGCCCGTCGATTGCTGGCAGAGGCCGATGAGCGTGACACGCCGCTCGGTCCGGTGCGTGTGATCAGTGTCGAGGGTCTGATTGCGTTCAAGCTGCAGGGATACGTCAATGATCCCCGGCGCACGCGGGACCTGGACGACATCCGCGCCTTGCTCCGTGCCAACCATGACCTGGACAGGAAAGAGCTCAGGGAGTATTTCGTCCTGTTCCAGCGCGAGGAGTTGTTCGATGAACTCGTTGCCGGTCTCGAATGTCCCTGAGGGTGAGGTCGTGCTGGTAGCCGAAGGCGGCGTGCCATGCGCGCCGGTGAACCGTAACGATCCCATCGCGCAGTGGGTGGCGCTGATGGAGGTGGTCGAAATGTTGTGTCCGCAGTGGCCCGTGCGCGAACCGCTGGCGAAGGGTGAGTCTTTCAGGTTGTGACGAGCAGCCGTGAAGCAGGACGCCAGGAGCAGTTTCTCCCGCTGGCATTCGCAGCCGAGACCGTTGTCAAAGGGGAACTGCACCGCCTCGCTGGCGATCGGCGATCAGCGATCGGGAGAGAGCGGTACTGCGTCGAGGTCACCGACTGGGTCCGGTAGGCCACCGCTTTGGCCGGCGCGGAGTTGTGCAGCGCGCCCCGATGCGTACACCATTGCGCCTGCCCTGCCGAATGAAGTCCGCCATGAGAATGCGTCGCTGGTCCCTCGTGCTCGCCGTCTGCCTGCTGGTGCTCGCCGTGCTGGCGGGCATCAAGTTCCAGCAGATACGCGCGGCCATCGCCCTTGGCGAGTCCTTTCCCGAAGCCTCCGCGACGGTCGAGGCGCTCACGCTGGAGCAGAGCGTGGCCGCGAGCCACGTCGACACCATCGGCGAGATCGTCGCGCCCGAAGCGCTGGAGCTGCGCAACGAGCTCGAGGGGCGCGTGGTGACGGTCAATTTCGCCTCGGGCGGCCGCGTGCGCAAGGGCGAGGTGCTGCTCGCGCTCGACACCAGCGAGGAACGCGCGCGTCTCGAGGCGGCCACGGCCGGCGCGGCGCTGGCGGAGATGAACCTGCAGCGGCAACGGAAGCTGCTGGCGAACCGCTCCGTGAGCCAGGACCGCGTGGACCAGGCGCGCGCCGAAGCCGACATCGCGCATGCCAACGTGCGGCAGCTGCAGGCCATCATCGACAAGAAAACCCTGCGCGCACCATTCGATGCCCTGGCGGGAATCCACGACATCGAGGCCGGCGAGTACCTGGCCGCGAACACCGCGCTGGTGACGCTGCAGGGTCTCGGCGACTTCCTGTGGGTGGACTTCGGCCTGCCGCTCGCGCAGGCCAGCATGGACATCGGCGCCCGCGTGGCGCTGCGCTCCGTGGGCACGGCGGGCGAGGGCGTGCATGCTACCGTGGTGGCGCGCAATCCGGCCGTGTCCCCGCATTCGAGAAGCCTGCGCTACCGCGCACGCCTTGAAGCCTTGCCGGGCATGGTGCCGGGATCCGTGGTAAACGTGCGCGTCACCACCGGTGAGCGTCACCTGGTCCGGGTGCCCGCGCCCGCGCTGCTGCGTGATGACATGGGCAGCTACGTGTTCGTGCTCGAGGCGGACGCCGACGGCTACCGGGCGCGCCGTCGCCCGGTCGAGGTCGACAGCGAGGACGCCGACACGGCCGCGGTGCGCAAGGGGCTGGCCGCCGGCGAGACCATCGCCACGCACGGCGCGTTCAAGCTGCGCGACGGCATGCGCGCCGTCGTGGGTGAACGCCCCGTGGGCGCGGCGGCAGCGGCGGAGTAGGGCATGGAATCCCCCGCGAAGCCGCGCTTCACCGACCTGTTCGTGATCCGCCCGGTGCTGGCGGTGGTGATCTCGCTCGCGCTGATCATCGGCGGCCTGCAGGCGGCAAGCTCGATCCCGGTGCTGGAATTCCCGCAGATCGAGAGCT
>CAUJIL010000124.1 GCA_963204845.1 Pseudomonadota bacterium
ACCGAGGATTTCGACCACGAGCAACGCGCCGTCCTCGAGCGCGATCGGTCCTTCGGGAACGGCAAGCCCCGTTGCAACGACGTACGGGGTGCTCACTCTTGCAACACCCGGATCACCCCGGCGAGCCGGGCGTCGTCGCGATCATCGACCGGCAGCGGCAGGCACAGGCCGTCGACGAGTCCATCGAAGCGCCGCCGCAGTTCGGCGGCCAGCCGATCCCAGGTGGCGGCGGGCATCAGCGCATCCAGCAGCTCGTCGTCGACCTCGGCGGCGAGCAGATCCCAGCGGTTTTCTCGCACCAGCGCGCGCAGTTTCTCGCCGGTCGGTTTTTTGTTATGCAGCTCCAGCGCTCCCCAGTAATGCGGGGTAGAGAGGTTGATCGCGAGCATCTCGCGGCGTTGTTCGCGTTGCGCGCGCACCTCGGCGTCGGTGTTGCCGCTGGCACAGACCGGGGCGGCGATCAACGCCACGCTGCCCGGTGGTCGGCCAGCGCTGCGCTCGCCGTCACGGATGCGAGCCCGCGTGACCTCTTCGATATAGCGCGGGGTGGTGGCGGCAGGATGCGTGAGCAAGCCATCCGCGCTGGCGCCGGCGAGCGTGCTCATCAGCGGACCGATCGCGCCGAGGTGGACCGGAATTCTCCCCTCTGCCAGCGGCTTCGGGCGCGTCCACCCGTTCTGGCGGTTCAGCCGGTAGTACGTGCCCTCGAAACGCAGCGGCACGTCGTGCTGCCAGGAGTTCCAGATCGCGCCGAGCGCTCCGAGGTATTCGCGCATGCGCGCGGCCGGGGGATGCCAGGGCACGCTGTACTTGCCGACCAGCATCGGCGGCACCAGCGAGCTGAGTCCGAGCCGAAAGCGTCCGCCCGAGAGAGCCGCGAGGTTCCACGCGCCCACCGCGGTGACCATCGGACTGCGCGCAAAACACACCAGGCCGCTGGTCGCCACCCCGACGCGCGAGGTCGCGGCAATCGCGGCATGCGCGCCGAGCAGCGCGTCGTGGGCGACATCGGCCACCGTGATCACGTCACAGCCCAGCGCTTCGGCACGCCGGGCCTGCGCGGGCACATCGGCCAGCTCAAGATTCATGTCCAGGGTGAGCCAGACTTTCACGGCGGGTGTGCCGCGGACTCAGCGCCGCTGACGCTCGGGGATCGCGAGTCCGTGCAGCCTGGCGCTGGCCTCGCTCATCAGGCGAACCGCTTCGGCGCGCGGTGTGGCGGCGATGCGCTCGGCTGTCGCCCGATTGCGTTCGCCCGCGATCCAGACCGGCCCCTGCCCAAGCTGCTCCAGCGCCTCGCGCGCCACATCGTCGGAACTCATGGGAACGATTCCGAGTGCCTGGACGGCCGCGTTCGCCTCGGAGTGGTCGCTGCGATCGAAGCGCACGCTGGAGCGCTCCATCGCCGGCGTGGTGGTCGCGCCCGCCAGCAGACCGAGCACGTCGACGCCGCTGGCACCCAGTTCCCACCACAGTCCCTCGGCCAGCACCTTGTCGAAGGACTTGGTGGCCGCATAGGTAGCCACGTACCCGCCACCGGCGAGCGCTGACAACGACGACATCAGGATGATGCCACCACGCCCGCGCTCCTTCATGCGCGAACCGAGTAGATGCACCAGCGTCAACGGACCGATGCAGTTGAGGCGCACGAGACCGAGCGCCTTGTCGAGTTCGTCGTCGAGCAGGAAGCCGGCCCCGTGGGTGGCACCGGCGTTGTAGACCAGCATCCCGACCTCGCGCTCACCGACGATTGCCGCGGCACGCGCACCGAGATCCGGTGCCGTCAGATCGAGCGTATGCGCGCTGATCCGCACACCGTAGGTGCGCGAGATGTCGGCCGCGACCTCATCGAGCGGAGGCTGGCGACGCGCGGTAAGAATCAGATCCAGACCGCGTGCCGCGAGCTGCTCGGCGAAACTGCGCCCGATCCCTTCCGAACCCCCGGCCACGAACGCCCAGGGACCGTAGCGCCGGGCAAAGGGCGTCTGCTCTTGTTCTTGCATGGCGTGTTTCCGATCGTCGCGCGTCTGGACTGCCAGCATGGCGCGGCGGTTGTTTTTTGTCAGTCGACTTGACCATTATGTCAGCGGACGACTCCAGTGCATAGTCTGCATCGGCGGCGTGGCCGCACCATCAGGTGCGGCGTCGGCCGGAAAACCGGAGTTTCAGATATCCAGATTCGCGACCGCCAGCGCGTTCTGTTCGATGAACAGCCGCCGCGGCTCGACGTCGTCGCCCATCAGCGTGGTGAACAGCTGGTCGGCCGTGATCGCGTCCTCCACCGTCACGCGCAGCAGGCGACGGGCTTCCGGGTCCATCGTGGTTTCCCACAGCTGTTCCGGATTCATCTCGCCGAGACCCTTGTAGCGCTGGATCGTATACCCCTTGCGCGCCTCGGCCATCAACCATTCCAAGGCGTCCGCAAAGGTAGTGACCACTTGCTCACGTTCGCCGCGACGAACGAACCCGTCGGCTTCGATCAGATCCGACAGGGTGCGGCCCAAGCCGACGATCTCGCGGTATTCCCCGGAAGCCAGGAAATCGCGCGACAGCACGTAACGGGTCGCGACACCGTGGCTGGTCACCTCGACCGCGGGCAGCGACTGGTGGCGTTCCTCGTCCTCGTGAGCGTAAAAGCGGAACACATCGTCGCCGGAACGCCGATCGCCGGCAAAACGCTGCGCGAGCGTCTCCAGCCATTGCTGCAACGAGTCGCGGTCCGCCAGCCGGGCACCGTCGAGCGCCGGAACCATCATCATTTCCTCGAGCACCCGCTGCGGATAGATGCGCGACATGCGCTCGATGATCCGCAGCACGCGCCGGTACTGGGCCACCAGAGATTCCAGCGCCTCACCGCCGATGCCCGGTGCTTCACGGTTCACGTGCAGCGTGGCGTTCTCCAGCGCCGACTGCGTCAGGTACTGGCCCAGCGCATCGTCGTCCTTCAGGTACTGCTGCTGCTTGCCCTTGGCGAGCTTGTACAGCGGGGGTTGCGCGATGTAGATGTAGCCGCGCTCGACCAGTTCGCGCATCTGGCGGAAAAAGAACGTCAGCAGCAGCGTACGGATGTGCGAGCCGTCCACGTCGGCATCGGTCATGATGATGACGCGGTGGTAGCGCAGCTTGTCCGCGTTGAACTCGTCGCTGCCGATACCGCAGCCGAGCGCGGTGACCAGCGTGCCGATCTCCTGCGACGACAGCATCTTGTCGAAGCGCGCCTTCTCGACGTTCAGGATCTTGCCCTTCAGCGGCAGGATGGCCTGGTAGCGGCGGTCACGCCCCTGCTTGGCCGACCCCCCCGCGGAATCACCCTCGACCAGGAACAGTTCGGACTGCGACGGATCCTTCTCCTGGCAGTCGGCGAGCTTGCCGGGCAGACCCGCAATGTCCAGCGCCCCCTTGCGTCGCGTCATCTCGCGTGCCTTGCGCGCCGCCTCGCGCGCCCGCGCGGCATCGATCATCTTGCCGACCACCGCCTTGGCTTCCCCGGGATACTCGAGCAAGTAGTCGCCGAACTTCTCGTTCATCGCCTGTTCGACGGCGTTCTTGACCTCGGAGGACACCAGCTTGTCCTTGGTCTGTGACGAGAACTTCGGATCCTGCACCTTGACCGAGATCACCGCGGTGAGTCCCTCGCGCGCATCGTCGCCGGTGGTCGCGACCTTTGCCTTCGCACCCAGCCCTTCCTTCTCGATGTAACTGTTCAGATTGCGGGTCAGCGCGGCACGGAAGCCAGCCAGGTGGGTACCGCCGTCACGCTGCGGAATGTTGTTCGTGTAGCAGAACACGTTTTCCTGGTACGAGTCGTTCCACTGCATCGCGACTTCGACGCCGATGCCGCCCTGATCGCTGCGGAAATGCAGCACGCGGTTGATCGAAGTCTTGTTCGTGTTCAGGAACTCGACGAAAGCGCGCACGCCGCCCTCGTAACCGTAGCGCACTTCCTCGCCGGAACGTTCGTCCTTCAGCAGGATCTGCAACCCCGAGTTGAGGAACGCCAGTTCGCGCAGACGCTTGGCAAGGATATCGAAATGGAACTCGATGTTGCGGAATGTTTCGGGTGAGGGATGGAAACGGATTTCAGTGCCTTTGGTCATCGCATCACCGACCACGGCGAGTGGCGCCACCGGCACGCCGTGCCGAAAAACCATCTCGTAAACCTTGCCGTTGCGGCGTATACGCAACGTCAATTCCGACGACAGGGCATTGACCACCGAGGCACCCACCCCGTGCAGACCGCCCGAAACCTTGTACCCGCCCGTTTCCTCGCCGAACTTGCCGCCCGCGTGCAGCGTGGTCATGATCAGTTCGGCGGCCGACACCCCTTCCTCGTGCATATCGGTGGGGATACCGCGACCGTTGTCGATCACACTGACCGACTCGTCCGGGTGGAGGATTACCTGGATCTGGTTGCAGTGCCCGGCCAGCGCCTCGTCGATCGAGTTGTCGACCAACTCGAACACCATGTGGTGCAGACCCGTGCCATCGTCGGTGTCACCGATATACATTCCGGGACGCTTGCGGACCGCGTCGAGGCCCTTCAGTACCTTGATGCTCTCGGCTCCGTACTCGGCATCGACCGTGCTATCCATGGGTTCCACTATCATCTTCCTCTGTTGGGCGTATCACGCCATGTTCCACGTGGAACAATTGAATTTGCTGCCGGTCCACACCATCCCAGCAGCCACGCAGTTCTTCCGCATCCACGCAACTCAGCAGCACCTGACACGGCATCGCGGCCAGCAGCGTGCACAGTTGCCGCCGATGCTCCCGATCGAGCTCGGCCGGCAGATCATCGACCAGGAACACACAACCACGCGCCGAATCGGCCATGAACACCCGCCCCTGGGCGAGCTTCATCGCTGCAACCACCAGCTTCTGCTGTCCGCGCGACAACACTTCGGCCGCATTCATGCCGCGCAACCGCACGCGAATATCCGCCCGGTGAGGCCCGCTATGCGTGAACCCTCGCTCGCGGTCACGCTCGAGCTGCTCCTGCAACACGTCCGCCAGCTCGCGCGCGGCGTCCCACCCTCGGGAATAACCGAGTTCGAGCTCGTCAATTTGCAGCAATTCGCGCAAGGTAAGCTGAAAAACCGGACGAAACCGATCGAAATACCCTTTTCTGAGCTCGTCCAGCCGCTGCGCGCCGACGCTCAGGTGGCTATCCCACGCTGCCAGTTCAACCGCTGGAATTCTATCACGCCGCAGCAGGGCATTTCGCTGACGCAAACAGCGGTGCACATCCATCCAGAGCCGGTGAAACCCATGTTCCACGTGGAACACACCCCAGTCGAGGAACTGGCGCCGGACCTTCGGACCGCCCTCGAGCAGGTCGAACGTTGAAGAATTGATCAACTGCAGCGGCAGACGTAACGCGAGCTCCGCCGAGTTGCGAATCGGCTGGCCCTGGATCCGACCGCTGAACGTACCGTCGCGCTCGCGCGACACCCCGATTGCTACCGGCACGGGATCAGGCCCGCCGGGGAGCACACTGCCAAATACGGTACAGGACCCCGCCTCGTGGCGAATCACCGGATCCAGCCGCGGCGAGCGGAACGAGCGCCCGGACCCGAGCACATACACCGCTTCGAGCACGCTGGTCTTGCCCGAGCCGTTCGGTCCGCATAGCAGGTTGATGCGGCGCAGATTCAGCTCTGCCTGTTCGATGTTCCTGAGCTGCGCGATGCGCAGCCGCTGTATCGACATCCCGCGGTGCTGCAGCTCAGAGCCGCATCGGCATCACGACGTAAAGTGCTTCTCCGCCTGCGGCCGGATCCTCGATCAGCACACTGCGGCTGCCGTCCGACAACTGGAACTGCACTTCCTCGCTGCCGAGTGCGCTCAGCACGTCGATCAGGTAGCTGACATTGAACCCGATCTCGACACGTGCACCGTTGTAGCTCACGCCCACCTGCTCCTCGGCCTCCTCCTGCTCCGGGTTATTCGCCAGGATCTGCAGGTTGCCGTCCTCGAATACCAGCCGCACGCCGCGGTACTTCTCGTTCGACAGGATCGCGGTACGCGCCAGCGCATCCTTCAGCTCGCCCCTGGAGCCGATCATCCGCTTGTCGGCCTCTCGCGGCAGCACGCGCTCGTAGTCGGGGAACTTGCCATCGACCAGCTTCGAGGTGAACGTGAATTCGGGCGTGATCGCATGGAAGTGGTTGCCACCAAGCACGATCCGCACCTCCTCCGCCGGATCCTGCAGCAGGCGCAGCAGCTCGAGCACGCCCTTGCGCGGCAGGATCACCTGCGTATCCGTGCGTACACTGCCCATCTCACCGTTGAAGGTCGCCATCGCAAGCCGGTGTCCGTCGGTTGCCACGGTGCGCAGCCGGTTTGGCGTCAACTCGAACAGCATCCCGTTCAGGTAGTAACGTACGTCCTGTTGTGCCATCGAGAACGCCGTGCGATCGATCAGTTGCCTGAGCCTGATCTGGTTCATCGTGAATTCGACCGAACCGCCCGCCGGCTCGGTATTCGGAAACTCGCTGGCCGGAAGCGTCGACAATGTGAAACGGCTGCGACCGCAACGCAGTTGCAGCCGTTCGCCGTCGAGCGTGAACTCGAGCCGGCCGGACTCCGGCAGCGATTTGCAGATGTCGGCCAGCTTGCGGGCCGGCACCGTTATCTCGCCGCTCTCGCCGGACTCCGGCAACGTGATGCGCCCCGCGAACTCGACCTCGGTGTCCGTGCCGGTCAGCGTAAGCCGGTCACCATCGAGCGTGATCAGCACGTTCGACAGGATTGCCAGCGTCTGGCGTCTTTCCACGACGCCGGCAACCAGGCTCAGCGGCTTCAGCAAGGTATCCCGGGAAATCGCAAATTTCATGCATCGAGTCTCCGCAGTGTGTGTCTGGCTCCGGCATCGCTTCCATGCGTTGCGCCCGGGTCCTCAGGTCGACAACAGCCGGTACAGGTTCTTGTGGTCCTCGCGAATATCCGCGTCGGATTCACGCAACTCCTTGATTTTCCTGCAGGCGTGAAGCACGGTGGTGTGATCCCTGCCCCCGAACGCCTCGCCGATTTCAGGGAGGCTGTGATTGGTCAGTTCCTTCGCCAGTGCCATCGCCAACTGACGCGGCCGGGCTACCGAGCGGCTGCGTCGCTTCGACAGCAGATCGGACAGTTTGATCTTGTAGTACTCCGCCGCCGTGCGCTGGATGTTGTCGAGACTGACCTGGCGATCCTGCAGTGCGAGCAGGTCCTTCAGCGATTCCTTGACCAGCTCGATGTCGATGCGCCGGTTCATGAACTGTGCGCTGGCAATCACCCGTTTCAACGCTCCCTCGAGCTCGCGCACGTTCGACTTGATGCGCTGCGCCACGAAGAACGCCGCGTCAGCCGGCAGATCGATGCGCCCCTGCTCGGCCTTCTTCATTAATATGGCCACGCGCGTTTCCAGCTCCGGTGGCTCCACCGCTACCGTCAACCCCCAGCCGAAGCGCGACTTCAAGCGCTCCTCCAGCCCGTCGATCTCCTTCGGGTAGCGGTCGCAGGTCAGGATCATCTGTTGCCCGCCCTCGAGCAAGGCATTGAAAGTATGGAAGAATTCCTCCTGTGAGCGTTCCTTGTTCGCGAAGAACTGGATGTCGTCGATCAGCAACGCGTCCACCGAACGGTAGTAGCGCTTGAAGTCATTGATCGCGTTGAGCTGCAACGCCTTGACCATATCGGCAACGAAACGCTCCGAGTGCAGGTAGACGATGCGCGCCTGCGGGTTGCGCTCGAGCAGCGCGTTGCCGACTGCGTGCATCAGGTGCGTCTTGCCGAGGCCGACGCCGCCGTAGATGAACAGCGGGTTGTACGAGCCGCCCGGATTCGCGGCCACCTGTTGTGCGGCGGCCCGTGCGAGCTGGTTGCTCTTGCCCTCCACGAAACTCTGGAACGTGTAGTTCTCGACCAGGAAGTTGTTGTGCCGTGGCGTGATCTCGGCGTCGGATTTACGACTCATCGCAACCGGTATCGGTGACACCGGCGCAGTGGCCAACGGCGCGATTGCCGTCTCCCGGCGTGGTTCGCCCACCGGCGTAGCGCTTCGCTCCATGAGCGGTGCGCGAGCAAGCAGATCCTGCGTCTGCGTCTCGAGTTGCACCG
>CAUJIL010000125.1 GCA_963204845.1 Pseudomonadota bacterium
GCGCCGGAGGCAGCGCGCGTTACCTCTGCGGATCGGTCGCCGAGGAGTCCACCGCGCAGCGCGTGGTCGCCGACGTGCTGGCCACCGAAGGCAAGCTCGACGTGCTGGTGAACCTGGCCGGCATCCTGCGCTCCGAAGCCACCACCAGCACCACGCTCGAGACGTTCCGCCAGTTGCTGGACGTGAACCTGGTCGGCACCTTCCTGTTCTGCCGCGAGGCGCTGCCGGCGCTGATCGCCACGCGCGGCAACATCGTCAACGCGGCCTCGACCTCGTCGCTGTTCGGGCACCCGTACATGGCCGCCTACGCCGCCAGCAAGGGCGGGGTGTTCGCGCTGACGCGCACGCTGGCGTGGGAGTACCTGAAGCAGGGCGTGCGCGTGAATGCGGTGGCGCCGGGCGGTATCGCCACGCCGATGACCGCGGCGCAGGGCGAGCGCATGGGTGGGCTGGACATGAGCCTGTTCGGGCACCTGTCGCGTCCGGATGGCGTGTTCGGCACGCCGGAGAACGTGGCCGGCGTGGTGGCGATGCTCGCCTCCGACGACGGCGCCCACATGACCGGGGAGGTCGTCAAGATCGACGGTGGTGTGCACAACTGAGTCGGGTCGCGGTCACGGTCGCTGCGACACGCCGGCCCGACCGGCTGCGGGGGAGGGGATCCATGAACGAGAGCCTGCGCTACGAGAAGACCGATGGCGTGGCGACCGCCACCAAGACCAACGCGAAGTTCATGCAGGGCATGACGCGCGAGGTCCTGGTCGGGTTGCGCCGGGTGATCGAGGACGCGCGCGACGACCGGCAGATCCGCGTGCTGGTGATCACCGCCGCCAACGACGGTTTCCACGACGGTGGCCGCTTCGTCGACGAGCTGCGGCCGGAGACCCATGCCTTCGAGCCGCTGGAGTATCGCGAGCTGCTGCAGCTGGGCAACGCGGTGATCCGGGGGATCGAGACGCTGGAGAAGCCGGTGATCGGCGTCGCCAGGGGTGGGGCGCGCGGCGGCGGCTTCGAGATGCTGCACGCCTGCGATTTCGTGATAGCCGGCGAGGACGCCACCTTTTCGCAACCCGAGATCGTCTACGGCCTGATGACCGGCTGGGGCGGCTCGCAGCGGGTGCCGCGGATGGTGCACTGGCGCCGGGCGAAGGAACTGCTGCTGCTCGGGCACGAGATCAGCGGCAGGGAAGCGGCGGCGATGGGCCTGATCACCCTGGCCGTGCCGCGTGAGCGCATCGACGAGGAAGTGGCATCGTTGATCGCGAAGCTGAAGAAGACCTCGGCCATTTCGCAGGCATTGACCAAACAGGCGATGAACAAGGTCTGGGACACCAACCTGATGACCGGGCTGGACTACGAGACCGAAGCACACGCCGCGCTCAGCCACTACGGTGAGTTTCCGTCCATGATGAAAGCCTGGAGCGCCGGCGAGGAGCCGGACTACATCCTGCCCGAGCGCGTGACGGCCGGGCCGGAGTGGAAATGACAGCGGCTTTCAGGATGCTGCACGGATTCGGGCACTACCACGAGACCTATGTGCGGCTGGACGGCCGCTGGCGGATCAGGACCATCCGGCCGAGCCGACTGCACATCGAGGCCAGTTGACTGCCAGCGCCGCGCCCGGCATGCCGCCCCACGGCGGGCCAACGGCTCGGGCCGCGCGCGCGAAACGACTACTTCATGTTCTTCCACGCGTGTACCGTGGCGGCGATCACGAGTGCCACCGAGGCGCCGAAATACAGCGTCTCCAGCGAGGCTCCGGTCGCGACGATCTGCTCCAGGAACAGGATCACCATGATCACGACGGCCACCTGCGCCAGCGTGATCTCGAGGTCGTGGAAGGTGGTGATCCTCAGCGCGTCGAGCAACGCGCTGTCGCGCGCGCGCAGCGGTGACACGAACAGCCGGTAGAGGCTCGCCGCGATCAGGTGCAGCGTGATCGAGATCAGCAGCAGGTCCAGCAGTTTCAGGAACTGCACCGCGAGCACCTTGCCTTCGGCGACCGTCGCCGGCACGTGGCGCGCGAACTCGAGCACGGTGTTCGCGAGCACGTTCAGGCTGGTGGCGTAGAGCAGCAGGGACGAAACCGCGGTGACGAACACCGCGATCAGTACCAGCGCCCGGCTGCCCTGGAAAATGCGTTCGATCATGTCTTCGGTTCCCGGGTTGCGCTACCTGTCACGTGTGGGGGCTGCGAACGTCGCTGGCGCACTGTATGCCGGCCTCCGGCATGCCCACAAGCGGCAGCGGCGCCTCATGGTCGTGGACGGCGTACCGCGGGCGGCGGGCCGCGTTCGCGCGTGGCGGCCGCCCTGCTACACTGCAGCGGCATGAACGCTCCCGAACCGCTGCCCGTACAGACGCGGTCGCACGTCGCCGCGGGCGGCGGCTACCCGCTCGCGCTGTGGTTCGCATCCACCGTCTCGCTGCTGCTGATGGCAGTGATCGGCGTGCTCGGCTGGGTGTCGTGGCACAACAGCCAGCGGGCCGTCGTCGATCTGGCGACGCAGTTGCAGTCGCGCACGGGCGAGCAGGTCGAGGAGCATCTGCGCAGTTACCTCGACGCACCGGCCAGGGTGATCGACCTGATGGCGGCGGCGCTGCACGCCGGCGTGGTGACGGCGGACAGGCCGGAGTCGGCGCAGCGCCTGCTGCTCAGACTGGTGCGCTTGTACCCGGAGATCGCCTATTTCAACATCGGCGCCAGCGACCGCTCGTTCATCGGGGCCGGCCGGGCCGACACCGCGTCGCGCGAGGTGGTGATCGAGGAAGCCCACGCGCCGGACCCCGAGGTGCTGCACCAGTACGCGGTGGGCCCCGACGGCACGCGCGGAGAGCATCGTCGCGACCTCGATTTCGGTGATTTCCGCCAACAGGCCTGGTATGCGGAAGTGCCGGCCTCCGGGCGGGCCGGCTGGAGCAGCGTGTATCACTGGACCGAGAACCCCTCGGTGGTGGTGATCGGCTTCGGCAGGAGTGTCGAGACCGGAATGCCCGGAACACGCGCGGTCGTCGGCGTCGACCTGTTCCTGAACGATATCGGCGACTATCTCGCCGCGCTCGAGGCGGGTCCGGGGGCCCGCGTATTCATCGTCGAGCCCGACGGGCTGCTGATCGGCAGTTCGCACGGAGGGACGCTGCGGCAGAAGGCGGGCGCCGCCGTCGAGCGGTTGCCCGCGACGCAGTCGCCCGACCCGTTGATCCGTGGCGCCGCACGTGAACTCGCGCGCGTGGAAGGCGGGCTCGGTGGCATCGACGATACGCTGCAGCTGCCGTTCGACGATGCCTCGGGGCGCACCTGGTTGCGGGCGTCGCGCTGGCGCGATGCACACGGTCTGGACTGGGTGATCGTGGTGGTGGTGCCGCAGAAGGACTTCACCGCGGTCATCGACGCGGGTATGCGTGATCTGATGCTGATCGGGGCGCTGTTGCTGGTGCTTTCGATCTGCGCCGCGTGGCTGATGACGCGTTACCTGGCACGGCCGGTGCAACGGCTCGAGCTCGCGGCGCGCGCGCTCGCCACCGGTGATTTCGATGCCCCGTTGCCGCGCTCGTGGTCCCGCGAGCTCGAAAATCTCGCGCATGCCTTCGACGAGATGCGCCGGCGCCTGCGCGCGGCGTTTCGCGAGGTCGAGTCCGTGCAACAGGAACTCGAGCGCCGGGTCGAGCAGCGCACGGCGGAATTGCGCGCGGCCAACGACGAACTCGAGCGCCTGAGTCTGCAGGACGGCCTGACCGGGCTCGCGAACCGCCGGCGCTTCGACGCCACGCTGCGCGAGGAATGGCAGCGCGCGCGCAGGAGTGGCAAGCCGCTCACGCTGGTGATGTGCGACATCGATTTCTTCAAGGCCTACAACGACCGTTACGGACATACCCGAGGCGACGAGATCCTGGTGCGCGTGGCGCGTGCGCTGCAGGCGGAGTTGCGTCGGGCCACCGATCTGGCGGCCCGCTACGGTGGCGAGGAATACGCGCTGATCCTGCCCGACACCGGTGCCGAGGACGCGCGCGGTCTGGTCGAGCAGATCCGGCGGGGTCTGGAGGTGCTCGCGCTGGCGCACGAGGATTCGCCGTTCGGCTACGTCACGGCGAGCTTCGGCATCGCCTGCCACCGCCCGGATGACGGGATGAGCGGCGTCGAGGAACTGCTGATCGCGGCCGACCAGGCGCTCTACCGGGCCAAGGCCGCGGGGCGCAACGCGCTCATGATGTATTCGCCACCAGGAGACAACCCGCCATGAAATCCGTCTGCCTGCTGACCCGCCGCCCGGGTACCACACGCGAGGCGTTCCGCCATTACTACGAGACCAGCCACTGCCGGCTTGGCATGAAGTACTACCCGTTCGCGAAATACCTGCGCAACCACATCGTCGAGTCCTCGCAGGCGATCGATTTCGACTGCGTATCCGAGTTCTATCTCGACGACGGCCGCCTGAGCGTCGATCCGATGCAGACCGCGGCCGGCGAGATCCTGCGCGCCGACGAACGCAGCTTCATGGACCAGAGCCTGATCCGTCCGGCGCTGGCCGAGGAGTCGATCCTGGCCGGACCGCCGCGCGACGTGGCGCCGCCCGGCACCCGGCGCCAGCTGCTGATGCTCGATCCGGCGGGGGGTGCCGACGACGCCGTTTTTTCCGCGGCGATCGCGGACTGGGCACACACGCTGGCGGGGTTGCCCGGGGTGCAGCGCGTCAGCCTGGATCGCGTGACGCCGTATGCACCGGACCGCCTGCCGTTTCCGTGCGGTGTGCTGGTCAGTCTGTGGCTCGGCACCGGCGCCGCCGCGCTGCAACCATCGCCCGCACCGGATGCGATCGCGCTGCGGGTGGTGCTGCTGGCCGACGTCTGCGAAACTCCGCCGCAGGAGATCGCCTCGCTCTACGACCCGTAGCCATACGAC
>CAUJIL010000126.1 GCA_963204845.1 Pseudomonadota bacterium
CTGGTGCGCTCGGCCTTGCCGGCCCAGTTGAGGTAGGGCTCGGACAGGCGCTTGAGTTCTTCCAGCGCCTGGCGCATCACCGATTCGTCGCCACTGGCCAGCGCATCGTCGATCAGGCGCTCGATCTGCGCGCGGCCCACGTCGAACTGCAGCGCCGGGTCGATGTGCGGATCCCAGGCCCAGGTGGTGCGCGGCTGCTCGGGATCGGTTTCCGGCGTCACCACGCCCACATCGGGGTTGTTCTTGCGGGTCTGGTCGTGGCGGTAACTGATGACCCGCGCGCCATCGTCGGGCTTGCTCGCCGCACGCGCCGGCTGCCCGGGTTTGCGGGGCAGCAGGCTCATCATCGTCTGCACGGTCTTCGGGCGCTTGGCCTCCTCGGGTATCTGCTGGGCTTCGAGTTCGAGCGGGGCAGGGTCCTGCAGACCCGTGCGGCGCACGGATCCGCCACGACCCCGGCCGCGCACCAGCAGACCGGCGCCGATAAGCGCCGCCACCGCGGTGTGAACCTCGGCTTCGTCGATCGTCAGCGCCTGCGCGGCAGCCATGACAAGCACGGATCTCGCCAGACTCTTGTTGCCGATGGAGGCGCCATCCTCGGGCACCGCCTGCAGCACGAGCTGTTGCAACAGCGGGGCGGTCGGCTCTGTCATCGTCCCTCCATGCCGGTCACATCCATCGGGCCAGAGCCGGTACTTTCCGGCATCGACAGCGGCACGGCAAGTGAGGCGCCGTGCGCGGCGCACCGCAGCGGAGGAGGCAGATCCAGTTTGCCGTCGCGTTCGGTCAGGCGCAGCTCATCCCCGCCTCTCAGGCCAGCGCCTGGCGCAGGTCCGCGATCAGGTCGGCCGTGTCCTCCAGCCCCACCGAGAGCCGCAACATCGCGTCCGAGATGCCGCGCCGCGCGCGCTCCGCGGGGCTCAGCCCGTGGTGCGTGGTGGTGCACGGCTGCGTGACCAGGCTCTCGACGCCACCCAGGCTGGGCGCCAGCCGGAACACGCGCAGGCGGTCGGCGACCCGCGCCGCGGCCGCGCCGTCGCCGGCGACCTCGATGGTCAGCATGCCGCCGAAGCCGTGCATCTGGCGCTTCGCGAGCTCGTGTCCGGGAAAACCGGCGAGTCCGGGGTACAGCACACGCGCCACGCGCGGATGCCCCGCCATGGCGTCGGCGATCGCCTGCGCGCTGGCGTTCTGCTGGCGCACGCGCACCACCAGCGTGCGCAGGCTGCGCATCAGCAGGTCGGCCGTTCCCGGCGCGATCGTCGACCCGAGGTTCTTGCGCCAGTCACGCACCGGCAGCAGCAGTTCGCGCGAGCCCATCAGCGCCCCGGCCGTGAGGTCACTGTGGCCGCCGAGGTATTTGGTCGCGCTGTGCGTCACGAAGTCCGCGCCCAGCGCGAACGGGCGCTGGTTGACCGGCGAGGCGAAGGTGTTGTCGACCGCGAGCAGCGCCCCGCGCGCATGCGCGACGGCGGCGATCGCACCGATGTCGAGCAGCTCCAGCGCCGGGTTGGTCGGCGTCTCGAGGAACACCAGCCGCGCGCCGCCGGCGAGCAGTCCGTCGAGCCGCCCGAGCTCGCTGCCCAGGATCAGGTGCGTGGGGATTCCGAGCAGCGGCAACTGGCGCTCCAACAGTTCCAGCGTGCCGCCGTAGGCATCGCCCACGCAGACGATGCCGTCGCGACCGTGGGTGAGGAACAGCGCCGCCTCGGCGGCCATCCCGGAGGCGAAGGCCCAGGCCATCTCCGCGCCCTCGATCGTCGCCAGCGTCTGCTCGAGCGCCTCGATGCTCGGGTTCATCCCGTAGCGCGTGTACAGGCTGCCCGGCTTGCGGCCGTCGATCACGTCGAGCAGATCGGCCGTGCTCGGGAACGCGAAGGTGGTGGTGTGGTAGACCGGCAGCAGCGCGCTGCCGCGTGCGTCCTCGAGCGTGTGCCCGTGCACGCAGCGCGTTGACAGTCCGGCGTCGGCGGGGATGGCCATCGCAAGCTCCTCCGTGTGTCTGGTTGCGCCGTGACCGCGCCGCTCAGCGCAGCCACAGCAGATTGACCTGGCCCTCGGTGGCCAGCAGTTCCCCGACGTCGACCGCCCGCAGGCCGTCGCCGTCGAACACGTGTGGCCGCAGCCCCGCGGCCAGCGGCAGGCGCAGCGGCTCCTCGATGTCGAGGGCCGCGGCACGCAGGAAACGCGGCGAGTATTCCATCAGCAGCATTGCACAGCGCGCGAGCACGCGCGATGCGCCACGCAGCGCCGCCGCCTCGTGCCCCTCGATATCGATCTTGAGCAGCCGCAGTGCCCGCTCGCCCCGCCCCGCCTCGTCCCAGAACGTATCCAGCGTGACCGTTGGCACCGCGATATCGTCGCCGGCGTGCAGCGGCAGCAGCGTGTGCCGACCACGGTTGCCCCCGCCGGCGCGATGCAGCGTGGCGCCGTTCCCCGTATCGCTGACCGCGGCCGCCACCACCTGCACGCGCCGCGACGCATTGCGTTCGAGGTTGCGCCGCAGCAACTCGCCGTTCTCCGGATCGGGCTCGAAGCAGAAGATCGACACCCCGGGCTCGGCCAGCCGGTCCAGCAGCACTGAATACCAGCCGATGTTCGCACCGACGTCGAGCGCCACCTCGCCGGTGCGCAGGCGCAGGTTCTCCAGCAGCCACGCCGTGAGCACGGGTTCGTGCACGCCGTGGCGCGCGAGCTTGCGTGCGTGCCGGTCCGCGGTGCGCGCCTCGAAGTGCATCGCGCAGTAGCGTGCCTCGGCCACCAGCGTGGGCGGACGCCGCACGCGACTGGTCCACAGATAGCGCGCCGCGCGCACCAGGTACGGCAGGCCGCGAGGGGGCCGGCGCGGAAAACGCCAGCGGCGCGCCGGCTCGCCCGCGTGCTGTTCGTCGCGCCGCGGGTACAGCCGGTCGAGCAGGCGTGCGGCACGCGCCGAACCGGCCCGCACGCGGTCGGGACCGAACATCGCGAGCTCGCGCTCGACGCGATGCGCGCGACCCGACGATCCGCGCAGACGGACCCGCCGCAGACGCGGGTCGGGTACGGCATCGCCCGCAAGCAGCGCCTCCGGCGCGAGCAGCAGCACCTCGTGCGAGGCGCAGTCGGCAGCGGCCGCGCGCATCACCGTGGCGAGTTCTGCGCCAGTGGCATCGGCAAGCAACAGATAGGCAATGCGCATCGGGACAGCCGGGCCGGAATGGCGCGCATTCTGCACCGCCCCGCGGCGCACGCGCAAACGACAACGGGGACTTCCTTGATCACACCGGACAGCGAGGGCAAGCCTGGACTGCGTGAATTGTCCGTTTTATCTACTGTCGCGTCGATTCACCATACGCCCGCCCGCCAAGGGCATCAAAACCACGACGACACCATACCGGTAAAGGGGTATACGAAGAATGCACATACGCAACCGCAAGGGCGCCCTCGCGCTGTCACTGGCGATCTCGCAACTGCTCGCGGCACAGGCCGTGTTCGCGCAGGAAGGCGCGGCGCCGGCCATCGAGGAGATGGTGGTCACCGCGCAGAAGCGCGAGCAGAGCCTGCAGGACGTACCGATTGCCGTCAGCGCCTTCGGCTCCGACCAGATCGAATCGCGCGGCATCAGCAGCATCGAGAACCTGACCGCGCTGGCGCCGAACATCCAGATCAGCAAGGCACCGGGCAGCGCCACCGCCTCGCAGATCGCGGTGCGCGGCAGCGCGCAGCAGAACCCGGCGCTGTACTGGGATCCCACGGTCGGCATCTACGTCGACGGCGTCTACATCGGCAAGTCGCAGGGATCGATCTTCGACGTGATCGACGTCGAGCGCATCGAGGTGTTGCGCGGGCCGCAGGGCACGCTGTACGGGCGCAACACGCTGGCCGGCGCGCTGTCGTTCATCACCCGCAAGCCGAGCGGCGAGTTCGCCGGTTCGGCGACCTTCGGCCTCGGCAACTACGACGAGCGCTCGACCAAGGTGTCGGTCGACCTGCCGCGGGTCGGCATCGCCAGCGTATCGTTCGGCCTGCAATCGCTGCAGCGCGACGGCTGGGTCGACGTCGATGGCCCCTCGCGCGAGGCAGCCAACCGCGACAGCTACGCCGGACGGCTGGCGGTGAACCTCGCGTTCAGCGAGAACTTCGAGGCCGACTACCGCTTCGACCGCACCGACATCGACCAGAAGCCGCCGCTGAACCAGCTCTACCGCAGCAACCTCGGTATCCCCGGCATGTCGCCGTCGAAGGATCGCGAGGACGAGGCGGCGCTCGACCTCGACGCGTACGAGGAATCGCAGGTCGACGGCCACTCGCTGACCCTGAGCTGGGAAATCGACGAGCACCACACGCTGAAGTCGATCACCGCGT
Organism: Pseudomonadota bacterium; assembly: GCA_963204845.1. Lineage (GTDB taxonomy): Bacteria > Pseudomonadota > Gammaproteobacteria > Pseudomonadales > UBA5518 > UBA5518. Next base: position 4,345 of record CAUJIL010000126.1, read on the forward strand.
ACCGCGAAATGAGCTGGGACGACGGCATCGATCTCGACGGCAGCCCGGTGCCGGTCGCGCACACCTTCCGCAATTCCGACTACGACCAGACCTCGCAGGAACTGCAGCTGGTCGGCGGCAGTGACCGCTGGAACTACGTCGCGGGCCTCTATTACTTCGAGGACGACGGTTCCACGCTGAACCCGCAGACGTTCTTCTTCGGCACCTACAACTTCGATTCCCGCTACGCGTTCACCACCGAGTCGCGCGCCGTCTACGGCCAGTTCGACTACCAGCTGACCGAGGCGCTGACGCTGACCGCCGGCCTGCGCTACACGGAGGAAGAGAAGACCATCGATCGCCTGCTCGGCGTGAACTTCGCGACCGGCACGCCGTTCATCCCGCTGGTGCCCCAGGGAACCGAGGGCTCCGAGGACTTCAGCTCGACCACGCCGCTGATCAGCCTGGGCTACCAGCTGAACGACGACCACAGCGTCTACGCGAAGTACGCGCAGGGCTTCAAGAGCGGCGGCTTCAACGGCGAGTACGGCGTGGTCGGCGATCTCTCGCCCGCGGTGGTCGCGGCGAACGTCGCCGAGGTGCTGACGCCGTTCAAGCCGGAGGAGATCACGTCCTACGAAATCGGCTACAAGGGCAGCTTCCTCGACGGTCGCGCGCAGCTGAACGCCGCCGCGTTCTTCAACGAGGTGGACGACATGCAGCTGTCGATCTTCACCGCGCAGGGGGCTTCCGCCTCGGTGGTGCGCAACGCCGGCCAGGCCGAGACCAAGGGCATCGAGCTCGAGGGCGTGCTGGTCCCGATCGACGGGCTGCGCCTGCAGGCGAGCTACGGCTACCTGGACGCCGAGTACAAGGAGTTCCTCGACGCCGGCATCGACCAGGCCGACAACCGCGCGATGATCCACGCGCCCGAGCACGTGTTCAACCTGCTGGTCGACGCGCGCCTCGCCGAGACGCAGTACGGCACCTGGCGCGCGATCGCGGACTATGTGCACAAGGCCTCGTGGTATCCGTACCCGTACCAGCTCGCCGCGGGCGGCACGCTGCCGGCGTACGACGCCACGCAGCCGGTGGCCGGTGACACCAAGGTGGACTCGGTAGGGTTGCTGAACCTGCGCCTGGCGCTGACCGAAATCCCGCTCGGCGAGGGCGAGGCCGAGGCGGCGCTGTGGGTACGCAACGCCACCGACGAGGAGCACGCGTCGAACTTCATCGACTTCGGGCCCGCCTTCGGCAATCTGACCACCTCCTACTGGCAGGACCCGCGCATGTACGGCGCGAGCGTCACCTACCGCTGGTAAGCCCCTCCCGCCACGGCCGGCCGCGCGCCGGCCGTGGCGCCATCCCTTAAGCGGGTCTTAAGTTTGCCACCCTAGTCTGGTGTCGACCTCCAGACGATCGCCGGAACGTGCAGACATCCCCCGCCGCATCACCGCACCGCCGATGGTTCTCTCCGCTGCCGCCCTGGCTGCGGTGGTTCCTGCTGCTGTCGTGGCTGCACATGCTGTGGTTCACGCGCAGTTATGTCGGCTTTGACGGCGGCCTCGCCTACCGGCTGTTTCATTACAGCGCCTGGCTGCTGTACAGCGCGCTTTATCTGTTGCCCGTGCTGCTGACGGTCTGGCCGCTGTGTCGATTTCCCGCCACCGCGCGCACGCTGGCCGTGCTCGGCAGCCTGGGCTGCCTGCTGCTGATCAAGGCCGACTCCCTCATCTACGGCCTGTACGCCTTTCACATCAATGGCTTCGTGCTCAACCTGGTGTTCACACCCGGCGGGCTGGAATCGCTGGGCAACGGCGAGCAGACGTACCTGTCCGTGGCACTCCTGGCGTGCCGCATGTTGGCAATCCAGGTCGCCGCGCTCGTGCTGAGTCTGCGGATCGGTGCCCGGGTCGCCGTCCATCGACTGCGTCCGCGACGCGGGCTGGCGATCGGGCTGGCGCTGTTCGTGACCCAGGGCACGGTGCACGGCATCAGCGACATCGAGAAGTACGGCGCGGTGCTCGAGACGGCGCACGCCTACCCCTTTTTCCAGCAGGTGCGCTTCCGGACGCTGGCCGCCAAATTCGGCTTCGTCGCCAGGCCGAGGACGGAGATGGCGGCCAGGGTGGACACCTCGCGCCTCGATTACCCGCTCGCGCCGATGAACTACGCAATGATCGATCGGCCACCCAATATTCTGGTGGTGGTGGCGGAATCCCTGCGCTGGGACCAGCTCGACCCGGAGATCATGCCGAACTCGTGGGAGTTCGCCGGTCGCCACGCGCATTTCGCCGCCCACTATTCGACCGGAAACGGGACACGCGAGGCACTGTTTGGCCTGTTCTACGGACTCTACGGCTCGTACTGGCCGAATTTTCTCAACGCCCACCGCGGCCCGCTGCTCATGGACCGGGTCCTCTCGTTGGGCTACGAACTCGACATCCGCACCAGTGCCCGCTTCACCTACCCGGAGTTCGACAAGACCCTGTTCGCCCG
>CAUJIL010000127.1 GCA_963204845.1 Pseudomonadota bacterium
GATGCCGGGCCCGCCGAGGCGCGGGCGGCGATCGCGGGCGCCACGCTGTGGTCGGCGTACCGGCGCGTGCGCCGGTCCGCACGTCGCATCACGCCCGAGTCGCCTCCGGAACACCTGCACGAGCTGCGCAAGCGCTGCAAGCGGCTGCGTTACCTGCTGGAGATGTATTGCGACGCCTACGACAGCGACGAATTGCCCGACCTGCTGCGCCGCCTGCGCAAGCTGCAGAACGTGCTTGGCGACTACCAGGACTTCCACACCCACGCGGCGCTGCTGCAGGGGCTGCGCGCGCACTGGGCGGACACGACGCCGGACGATGCCGCTTCGCTTGCGCTGATCGATCGCCTGCTGGCAGTACTGGGGGACCGCGCCGACGAGGCGCGCGCACGCTTCGCGAGCCGCTTCGCGCAGTTCGATCGCCCCACGCACCACCGCCGGCGCCGACGCCTGTTCGCGCCCGATCTGCTGCTTGCGCCGCCGATGATAGGCAGCGCCGGGTATTGCCACGGCTGGGCATCCGGCGAACGGATCGCGCTGCCGGTCGGCAAGGTGGTCTGCGTGGGGCGCAACTACGCGGCGCACGCGGCGGAACTCGGCAATCCGGTGCCCGAGATGCCGCTGCTTTTCATCAAGCCGCCGTCGGCGGTGGTGGACCTGGCACCGGCGTTCCGGATCCCGGCGGGGCGCGGATCCGTGCACCACGAGCTCGAGATCGCGGTACTGGTCGGGCGTCGTCTGCGCGATGCCGGGCCCGCCGAGGCGCGGGCGGCGATCGCGGGCCTGGGCCTCGGCATCGATCTCACGCTGCGCGACGAACAGGATGTGCTGAAGTCGAAGGCGCATCCGTGGGAAATAGCGAAAGGGTTCGACGGTTCCTGCCCGCTGGCGCCGTTCGTTACCGTGGACGAGGACATCGACCTGACGCGCCTCGGTACCAGCCTCAGCGTGAACGGCGTGCTGCGCCAGCACGGCAGCAGCGCGCAGATGCTGACGTCCATCGTCGAGTTGCTGTGCTACGCGAGCAGCCGGTTCAGCCTGTGGCCGGGCGACGTGGTGCTGACCGGAACGCCGGCCGGGGTCGCCGCGCTGGGGTCCGGTGATCGCGTGGTCGCTGAACTGGACGGCCTGCTCACGGTGCGCGCCGAGGTGGTCTGAACCGCGAGGTTCGGTCCTGCGGATGTGCCAGTCGGCATGAATGCCGACCTACGGGACGCCGCACGTAGGTCGGGTTTCAACCCGACGGGGTTCGGCCACGATCCTGGCCGCCGTCGGCATGAATGCCGACCTACAGTTCGCGCACGCCGTTCTGGCCGGCGAGCAGCAGGCGGTCGGCGGGGCGGTGGGCGAAGATGCCGTTGGCGACCACGCCGACGATGTCGTTGATCGCCGACTCCATCGCCAGCGGCTCGGCCAGCACGAAGTCGTGGACGTCGAGGATGATGTTGCCGTTGTCGGTGAGCACGCCCTGGCGGTAGACCGGGTTGCCGCCGAGTTCGACCAGCTTGCGCGCGACGTGGCTGCGCGCCATCGGGATCACCTCGACCGGCAACGGAAAGCGCCCGAGCACACGCACCAGCTTGCGCTCGTCGGCGATGCAGACGAACTCGCGCGCGACCGCAGCGACGATCTTCTCGCGCGTCAGTGCAGCGCCGCCGCCCTTGATCAGTTGCCGGGCCTCGTTCGCCTCGTCGGCGCCGTCGACGTAGATGTCCACGCCGTCGACCACGTTCAGGTCGAACACCGGAATGCCGTGCGCGCGCAGCCGTTGCGCCGAGGCGTCGGAGCTGGCGACGGTCGCGCCGATGCGCGCCTTCAGCGGCGCCAGCAGGTCGATGAAATGGTTGGCGGTCGAACCGGTGCCGATGCCGAGCACGGTGCCGTCGTCGAGCCTCCGGCGAACGTACTCCAGGGCCGCGCCGGCCGCGTCACGCTTGAGCTGTTCCTGGTCTTTCATCTGCGTCGTACCGCCCGCTTGCCCGGGCGCGCAGCTTACGTGATCGGGCGCCGCGCGGTACAGCCGGCGGGCATATTGGAGCCGCGGGCCGGTGGCGCACGCCGCAGGCGCTGATTACCATGAGGCACGCACGCCATCACCGACCGGATACCGCAGCGCCATGCCGAAGAGTTATATCAAGCGCATCCTCGATGCGCGCGTCTACGACGTCGCGATCGAGACACCCGTCGACGAGGCGCCGCAGCTTTCCTCGCGTTTCGGCAACCGTATCCTCCTGAAGCGCGAGGACCTGCAGCCGGTGTTCTCGTTCAAGCTGCGCGGCGCGTACAACCGCATCGTGCGGCTGTCGGCCGAGGAGCGCGCGCGCGGCGTGATCACCGCCTCGGCCGGCAACCACGCGCAGGGTGTGGCGCTGGCGGCGCAGCGGCTCGACATCCGCGCGCTGATCGTGATGCCGCGCACCACGCCGGAGATCAAGGTCGCTGCGGTGCGCCGGCGCGGTGCCCGCGTGGTGCTGCACGGCGACACCTACGACGAGGCCTCGACGCACGCGCACGAACTCGCGACGCAGAAAGGCATGAGCTTCGTGCATCCCTACGATGATCCGGACGTGATCGCCGGTCAGGGCACGATCGGGATGGAGATCCTGCGCCAGCTTTCGGGGCCCATCGATGCGGTGTTCGTCCCCGTCGGCGGCGGCGGACTGCTGGCGGGCGTTGCCGCCTACATCAAGTATGTGCGCCCGTCGGTGCGCGTGATCGGTGTGGAGCCGGCCGATGCGGCCTGCCTCGACGCGGCGCTGAAAGCGCGCCGGCGCGTGGTGCTGCCGCAGGTGGGCATCTTTGCCGATGGCGTCGCGGTGGCGCAGATCGGCCGCGAGACCTTCCGCGTGATCCGCCGGACGGTCGACGAGGTGATCACCGCGGATACCGACGAGATCTGCGCCGCGATCAAGGACATCTTCGACGACACGCGCTCGATCGCCGAGCCGGCCGGCGCGCTCGCGCTCGCCGGGCTGAAGAAATACGTGCAGCGCACCGGCGTCCAGGGCCAGACGCTGGTCGCCATCGACAGCGGCGCGAACACCAACTTCGACCGCCTGCGTCACATCTCGGAGCGCACCGAGATCGGCGAGAAGCGCGAGGCGGTGCTGAACGTCTCGATCCCGGAGCGCCCGGGCAGCTTCCGCGCGTTCTGCAACGCGATCGGCCGCGGGCGCTCGATCACCGAGTTCAACTACCGCTACGCCGACCGCGGCAGCGCGCAGATCTTCGTCGGCGTGCAGGTCTCGCCCGAGCGCAACGACCGCGAATCGCTGCTCGAGGAGTTGCGCGCCAAGGGGTACGAGGTCATGGACCTCACCGACAACGAGATGGCGAAGCTGCACGTGCGGCACATGGTCGGCGGGCGCGCGTCGTCGGTGGGCGACGCGGAGATCGTTTACCGCTTCGAGTTCCCGGAGCGCCCCGGCGCGCTGCTGAACTTCCTGAACCGGCTCGAGCACGACTGGAACATCTCGCTGTTCCACTACCGCAATCACGGCGCGGCGTACGCGCGCGTGCTGGTCGGTTTCCAGGTGCCGCAGGGCGACCGCGCAGCGCTGGCGGCGTTTTTCGAGGAGATGACGCGGCGCCACCGTGTCTACAGCTACTGGGACGAGACGGCGAATCCCGTTTACCGCGCGTTCCTGCGCTGAGCGTCGCCGCAGGCGATCAGTCCGTGCTCGGTCGCGACCGCGGCGAGCGGCACGTCCCACGCCGCTGCTTCGAGCGCCGGCAGTTCCTGGCAGGCGAAGGCCACGCCGACGAGCACCGGCGTGGCGGGGTGGCGTTCGCGCACGAATTCGAAGGCGCGATCGTAGAAGCCGCCGCCCTGGCCGAGGCGGTTGCCCGCGCGGTCGAAGCCGAGCAGCGGCACGCAGACCAGGTCGAGCGCCTGCGCGTCGAGCGGGCCGCCGTGTTCGGGCATCGGTTCCGGGATGCCCCAGTCGTTCGGCTGCAGCTCGGCCGGCTCGCCGAGCGGCAGGAACTCCATCGCGCGCGCGGGCAACATCCGCGGCAGATAGAATTCGCGTCCGGCCGCGAGCGGCCCGGCCAGCAGGCCGCGCAGGTCCACTTCGTCACTGATCGGCCAGTAGATCGCCACCCGGCGCGCAGCGCGGTAGGAGGCCGATTCGGCGATGTGGCGCGCGATCATGCGCGAGGCGTCGGCGCGCACGCTTGCGGCCAGCGCGGCGCGCGCGGCGCGGCAGCGTTCGCGCAACTCGGTACGCGAGGACATCGCAAGCCTCCTGGAAACGAACGGGATGCGGTGCAAGCAAAGCGGGATTCCCCGGCGCTACCGCTGCCAACGTCGCCCTTGAACCCTGTGGTTCAAGGTGGCGGTCTCCGTGACGCCTCAGGCTTTCCGTCGAGCGGACATGCACACCGGCGCCCGCGGGAGACCTCCGCATCGGTCTGAATCGGCTCCAGGACTAACTGGCTGGCGAATAGACCAGGGAATCGCGTCTGAGTATATCAGCCGGTCGCCGATCCTGCCCGCCGCCGCTAGATCTCCATCTGGCGGTAATTGCCGATGGTGTCGTCGATGCGTGCCGTGAGCTTGCGCAGGCGGTCGCCGAGGTCCTGGTTGCCCTTGTCGGACTGCTGGCCCTGGCGGATCAGTTCGTGCGTGATGTTGAGCGCGGCCATCACCGCGATGCGCTCGAGGCCGATCACCTTGCCGCTCTGGCGGATCGTGCGCATCTGCTGGTCCAGGTAGCGCGCCGACTCGACCAGCGCCTCGCGCTGATCGGGCGGACACGCGACCTGGTAGTCCTTGTCGAGGATGTGCACGCGCACGGTATGGATGTCGGCGCTCACGTTTCCTGCTCCAGCGAGCGCAACCGCCCGATCATCGCCTCGACCTTGGCCCGCGCGTCCTCGTTCTTGCGCAGCAGCTGTGCGCGCTCGTCGCGCAGCATGCGCTCGGCCGCACGCAGCGTACGGATCTCCTGGTCCATCCTCGTGCAGAGGCGGATCAGTTCGTCCACGCGTTGTTCCAGCGCCTTCAAATGCTGCAGTTCCATCGACGCCTTACATCGTCCCGAACGGTTCCGGTACTATAGAGACGCCCTCGAACATGGTCAATTGAACACCCCGAGCCGCCGCTTGCCTGCCACCGGCGCCTCAGTGGAGGCGCCGATGAACACCGATCCGGACCGCATCGCCGAACTCGCGGCGGACATCGCCAGCGGCGTGTCCGGATCGCGCCTGCACGGTGTGGTCGCGGGCGGGCTCTGTTGCGGCACGCGCGATGAACCCGCCTGGGAGCGCGTGCTCGACGCGGGCATCGGCGCGCTGGCGCTGGACGTGCCGTTGCGCGGGCTGATCGCGCTGACCGATGCCGCGCTGGCGGACCCCGACTTCGGTTTCGAACCGGTGCTGCCCGACGAACACGAGCCACTCGCCGGGCGCGTGGCCGCGCTCGCCGACTGGTGCGACGGCTTCGTGCTGGCGTTCGCGGCCGGATGCGACAGCGCGCGCGCGGCGGGCGGCGACGATGCCGAACTGCTCGCGGACCTGAACGCGATCGCCGGCGGGCTCGACGCGGAGGCGATCAGCGACGGCAGCGACGACGACGAGGACGACTTCATGCAACTCGTCGAGTACGTGCGCGTCGCCGCGCTCAGCCTGTTCGCCGCGCGCGACGGCGCCACGCCGGCGGTACGTCACTGAGCCGCAACCCGATGAGCGCCGCCGCGTCCGTGTGTCCCCGCATCGCCACGCGAGAGTACGCGCGCCGGCGCCGCGAGCTGATGGCGCTGATGGGCGAGGGCGGCATCGCGATCCTGCCCGCGGCGCGCGAGCTGGTGCGCAATCGCGACAACCGCTTCCCGTTCCGCCAGGACAGCGACTTCCACTATCTGAGTGGTTTCGACGAACCCGATTCGGTGCTGGTGCTGGTGCCGGGGCGGCGGCACGGCCAGTACCTGCTGTTCTGCCGCGAACGCGACCGCGAGCGCGAGAGCTGGGACGGGCCGCGCGCCGGGCCGGAGGGCGCCTGCGAACGTTTCGGCGCCGACGACGCGTTTCCGATCGGCGACATCGACGACATCCTGCCCGGGCTGATCGAGGGCCGCGAGCGCCTCTATTACGCGATGGGCCGCCAGCCCGAGTTCGACCACCAGCTGACAGGCTGGATCAACGGCATCCGCGCGCGCGCGCGCAGCGGAGCGAATCCGCCCGGCGAGTTCCTCGACCTCGACCACATCCTGCACGAACTGCGGCTGTTCAAGAGTGCCGGCGAACTGCGCGTGATCCGCCATGCGGCGGCGATCGCGGCCGCCGCGCACGAACGCGCGATGCGCGCCTGCCGCCCGGGACTGTTCGAGTACCAGCTGGAAGCCGAGTTGCTGCACGAGTTCGTGGGCAACGGTGCGCGCTCGCCGGCCTACAACAGCATCGTCGGCGGCGGCGCCAACGGTTGCGTGATGCACTACGTCGCCAACGATGCGCCGCTGCGCGACGGCGAGCTGGTGCTGGTCGATGCCGGCTGCGAGTTCGAGCACTACGCGACCGACATCACGCGCACCTTCCCGGTCAACGGCCGCTTCACGTCCACCCAGCAGGCGCTCTACGAACTGGTGCTGGCGGCGCAGCTGGCGGCGATCCGCGAGGTCGCGCCCGGGCGGCACTGGAACGAGCCGCACGACACCGCGGTGCGCGTGATCACCGAGGGGTTGCGCGAGCTCGGGCTGCTCGACGGCGAGCCGCGCGAGCTGGTCGAGACCGAGGCCTGGCGACGCTTCTACATGTGCCGCACCGGGCATTGGCTGGGGCTCGACGTGCACGACGTCGGCGATTACCGGGTCGGGGGCGAATGGCGCGTGCTGGAGCCGGGCATGCTGCTGACCATCGAGCCCGGCATCTACATCGGTGCGGACAACCGCGACGTGGCCCCGAAGTGGCGCGGCATCGCGATCCGCATCGAGGACGACGTCGCGGTCACGCGCGGCGGGCACGAGGTACTGAGCGCCGCGGCGCCGAAGACGGTCGCCGCGATCGAGCGCGCGATGGCGGGTGCGGCGTGAGCGAGGCGCACTGCGACGTGGCGATAGTCGGTGGCGGCATGGTCGGTGCGAGCCTCGCGTGTGCGCTGGCCGCCGGTGCGCAGCCGTGGCGCGTCACGCTGATCGAGAGCGTCGCGCTGGCGCCGCCCGGCGAGCGCGCGCTGCAGCCGAGCTTCGACGCCCGCTCCACCGCGCTCGCGACCGGCAGCGCGCGTTTGCTCGCACAGCTAGGGCTGTGGGATGTGCTGCGCCCGCTGGTCGAGCCGATCCGCAGCATCCACGTGTCCGACCGCGGACGCTTCGGCTCGGTCGTCATGGACGCCGCGCAGGAAGGGCTCGAGGCGCTGGGTTACGTGGCCGAGAACCGCCACCTCGGGCAGGTGCTGCTCGGCGGGCTGCACGCGGCCGCCGGCGTGCACGTGCTGGCGCCGGCCCGGGTACGCGCGATCCTTCCGGCGGCCGCCGGCATGACGCTCGAGATCGACGGCGAGACCGGGGTCGCGCGGCTCGCGGCGACGCTGGTCGTGATCGCCGACGGCGCGCGCTCGGCGCTGGCGGCGGCGCTCGGCATCGCCAGCGAGCAGCGCGACTATGGCCAGACGGCGCTGATCGCCAACGTCGCGCATCGGGCGGCGCACCAGGGACGCGCCTTCGAGCGCTTCACCGACGACGGACCGCTGGCGATGCTGCCGCTGGGGGCGAGTGCCGAGGGCCTGGCGCGCAGCGCGTTGGTGTGGGTGCAGGACCACGCGCAGGCGGCCGCGGCGATGGCGCTCGACGACGCGGCCTTCCTCGCGCGGCTGCAGCAGCGTTTCGGATACCGCCTCGGCAGGCTGCTGCGCGTGGGTGAGCGCCAGTCGTACCCGCTGTCGCTGGTGCGCGCCAGCGAGCAGGTGCGTTCCGGCGTGGTGTTGGCCGGCAACGCCGCGCACGCGCTGCATCCGGTGGCCGGGCAGGGCTTCAACCTGTCGCTGCGTGACGTGGCCGCACTCGCCGCGGTGCTCGAGGAGGCGCGCGCGCGCGGCGAATCGATTGCCGAGGCGGCGGTGCTCGCGCGCTTCGTCGCGCGCCGGGCGGCGGACCAGCAGCGCACCATCGGCCTCAGCGATCTGCTCGTGCGCGTGTTCGGCAGCGGCGTGCTGCCGCTGGCGGCCGCGCGCGACCTCGGGCTGATCGGCTTCGAGCTGGTGCCGGCACTGCGCAGCCTGCTGGTGCGCCAGGCGAGCGGACTCGGCACCGGTGGGAGCGGCGCGGCATGAGCGCGCCGCTGGGGGGCACCTTCGACGTCGTGGTGGTGGGCGCCGGCATCGCCGGCAGCGCGTTCGCGGCGCTGCTCGCGCCGTCGGGCCTCAGGATCCTGCTGCTCGATGCGGCGCCGCGACCGCCGCGCCTGCCGCCGCTCGCCGCGACGATCGACGAGGTGGACCTGCGCGTCAGCGCGCTGAACCCCGCCTCGGTGCGGCTGCTGGCGCAGGCCGGCGCGTGGCAACGCCTGCCCCCCGCGGTCGCCAGCCCCTACGAGCACATGCGGGTGTGGGAAGAAGACGGCACCGCCCGCATCGGCTTCGACGCCGCCGCGCTCGGCGAGCCCGTGCTCGGACACGTGGTCGAGAACCGCTGGATCGTCGCGACGCTGCTGGCGCAGCTCGACGAGACGGCGAACGTCGTGGTACGCAGCGGCGAGACGCTCGCGACGCTGGAGCCGCGCGCCGCCGGCGCGTCGCTGACGCGGCTGTGGCTCGCCTCGGGTGCGGCCGTCGAGGCGGCGCTGGTGGTCGGCGCCGACGGGGCGCGCTCGGCGGTACGCACGCTGTGCGCGATCGAGGCACCGGAGCGCGACACCGGCCAGCGCGCGATCGTCGCCACCGTCGCCACCGAACGCGCGCACGCGCGCACGGCCCGGCAGCGTTTCCTCGGGAGCGGGCCGCTGGCGTTGCTGCCGCTCGCGCTCCCGGCCGGCGGACACTGCTGTTCGATCGTCTGGAGCGCCGACGAGGCGCTCGCCGCGGAGTTGCTCGCGCTCGACGACGCGGCGTTCGCTGCGCGGCTGGGCGAGGCCAGCGAGCACGCGCTCGGCGGCATCGAGGCGGTGTCGCGACGACTGGCGTTCCCGCTGCGTCCGCTGCACGCGGCGAGATACGTCGCGGCCGGCGTGGCGCTGGTCGGCGATGCCGCGCACGTGATCCATCCGCTCGCCGGTCAGGGCATCAACCTCGGACTTGCCGACGTGCGCGTGCTCGCCGACGAACTGCAGCGCGCGCGGGCGCGCGGACTGGCGCTCGCCGACGAGGACGTGCTGGCGCGCTACCAGCGCCGCCGCCGCGGCGACAACGCGCTGATGCTCGAGACCATGGAAGTGCTGCGCCGGCTCTACGCCGACCGTCGTCCCGGCGTACGCCTGGCGCGCAACCTCGGCGTCGCCGCGGTCGACGCGCTGGCGCCGCTGAAGCGCGCGTTCATGCGCCGCGCGGCCGGGTTCCGCTGAGCGTTGTTTCGTTTTGCCGGACCGGGAGCTAGAATCGCCGCGGTTCGCGACTCTCACCATCCGCGCTGCACCCGGGGGCACCGATGAGCAACATTCCCGCCGATCGCAAATACGCCGTGACCCACGAGTGGGCGCTGGCGGAGGCCTCCGGCATCGTCACGGTAGGCATCAGCGACCACGCGCAGGCCGCGCTCGGTGACGTGGTGTTCGTCGAACTGCCTGACGTCGGCGCGCACTTCGACGCCGGTGACGAAGCCGGCGTGGTCGAATCCGTGAAGGCCGCCTCCGACATCTACGCGCCGGTCGCCGGCGTCGTGGTCGAGGTCAACGAGGCGCTGCAGAACTCCCCCGAACTGGCCAACGGCGATCCCTACGGCGACGGCTGGTTCTTCCGCCTGCGTGCCGACGACGCCGACGCCGACCTCGCCGCGTTGCTCGACGCCGCCGGCTACGAGGGCAGCCTGGACGAGGACTGAACCGCGCGCTGCCGCGTCCGGGGCGCGCCGCTCATGACCAGCACCACCGAGCTGCCGCGGCTGCAACTGCGCCGCAACGAGGAGCGGCGGATCCGCCACGGTCACGCGTGGGTCTACAGCAACGAGGTGGACATCGCTGCCACGCCGCTGAAACCTTTCGCGCCCGGCGCGCAGGCGCTGCTGGTGGCCGCGAGCGGCCGAGCGCTCGGGGTCGCGTTCGTGAACCCGCACTCGCTGATCTGCGCACGCCTGCTCGATCGCGGCGCTACCGAGGCGCTGGGGCGCGAATTCCTGCGCGAACGGCTCGAGGCGGCGCTGGCGCTGCGCGAGCGGCTCTACGATCGACCGTTCTACCGCCTGGTCTACGGTGACAGCGACGGGCTGCCGGGGCTGATCGTCGACCGTTACGGCGCGGTGCTGGTGGTGCAGATCGGTACCGCCGGCATGGAGGTGCTGCTCGAGGACGTGGTCGCGCTGCTCGTCGAGCGGCTCGCACCGGCCGGGATCCTGCTGCGCAACGACGCCTCGGTGCGCACCATGGAGCAGCTGCCCCTGTACACGCGCGTGGCGTGGGGCGAGGTGCCGGAACTGCTCGAGCTGTGCGAGAACGGGGCCCGCTTCATCGTCGCGGCCGGCAGCGGCCAGAAGACCGGCTGGTTCTATGACCACCGCGAGAGCCGCGCGCGCGTCGCGGCGCTCGCGCGCGGCCGGCGCGTGCTCGACGTGTTCAGCTACGTCGGCGGCTGGGGCGTGCAGGCGGCGCTGGGGGGCGCCAGCGCGGTGTGCTGCGTCGACAGTTCGCAACCGGCGCTCGATCTCGCCGCGCGCAACGCGCAACTGAACGGGGTGGCCGATCGGCTCACGCTGCGCTGCGGCAACGCCTTCGACGAGTTGCAGGCGCTTTCGGCGGCCGGCGAACGCTTCGATGTGGTGGTGCTCGATCCGCCGGCGTTCATCAAGCGCCGGCGCGACCAGAAGAGCGGCGAGAGCGCGTACCACCGCCTGAATCGCGCCGCCATGGACGTGCTCGCCGACGATGCGATCCTCGTCTCGGCCTCGTGCTCGATGCACCTGCCCGAGCAGTCGTTGCTCGATATCGTGCGCGGCGCGGCGCACCATGCCGGCCGCCGGCTGCAGATCCTCGGCTTCGCCGGCCAGGCGAGCGATCATCCGGTCCATCCCGCGATCCCCGAAACCCGCTACCTGAAGACGCTGATCACCCGCGTGCAGCGCTGATCTGGGCGCGCCGTAACGATTGTGGAAGAATACCGGCCGCAGCGGGGCTGTTCCCCGTGGCACCTCAGAAAGGCCACCCAGGGTGATCGACGAGCACGGCTACCGACCCAACGTGGGGATCATCCTGGCGAACGACCGGGGGGATCTGCTGTGGGCGCGCCGGCGCGGCCAGAACGCCTGGCAGTTCCCGCAGGGCGGCATCCACGAGGGCGAGTCTCCCGAGCAGGCGATGTACCGCGAACTCGGCGAGGAGGTCGGGCTCGAGGCCGGTGACGTCGACCTGCTCGCGTGCACGGCCGGCTGGCTGCGCTACCGCCTGCCGCCGCAGTTCCTGCGCAACCGCAAGAACCCGAATTTCGTGGGCCAGAAGCAGAAGTGGTTTTTGTTGCGCCTCGTGAGCGACGACGAGCGCGTGCGCGTCGATGCGCACGTGACGCCGGAATTCGACCAGTGGCGCTGGGTGTCGTACTGGTACCCGCTCGGGCAGATCGTCGCGTTCAAGCGTGAGGTCTATCGGCGCGCGCTGTGGGAACTCTCCCCGCGCCACGGCAGGCTCGTGCGCAATGGGCGCTGAGGCCGCTCCGCGCGCGATGCTGAAGTCGTTGCGCCGGGTGGCGCAGGAGGTGTTCGCCGCGAGCGACCTCGGCGAGGCGCTGGCGATCATCGTGCGCCGCGTGCGCGAGACGATGCGCACCGAGGTCTGCTCGGTCTACATCCACGATCCGGTCACGGATCGCTACGTGTTCATGGCCACCGAGGGCCTCAACAAGGAACTCGAAGGCCGCTTCAGCCTCGGTCTCGACGAGGGCCTGATCGGACTCGTCGCGCGCCGCGAGGAGCCGCTGAACCTCGACGACGCCGAGGTGCATCCCAGCTTCAAGTTCATCGAGGGTTCCGGCGAGGAGGTGTTCAAGTCCTTCCTCGGCGTGCCGATCATCCACCACCGCCAGGTGCTCGGCGTGCTGGTCGTGCAGCAGCGCGAGCGGCGCCGCTTCGACGAGGAGGAGGAAGCGTTCCTGGTCACCCTGTCGGCGCAGCTCGCCGGCATGGTCGCCCACGCGGGCGCGGCGCGCAGCTTCCGCCGCGGCACGCGCGACCCGGCCGCGCGCGCCACCGAGTTCCTTGGTGTGGCGGGTTCGCCCGGCATCGCGGTCGGGCGCGTCGTCGTGGTCTCGCCGCCGGCGGACCTGAAGGCCGTGCCGCACCGCGAATGCGCCGATCCCGACCCCGAACTGCGGCTGTTCCAGCAGGCGATCGCCGCGGTGCGTGCCGAGGTGCTGGCGATCCGTGCCGAGCTGAGCACGCGCGTGCGGCCCGAGGAAATCGCGCTGTTCGACGCCTACGTGATGCTGCTCGACGATCACGCATTGAGTGGCGAGGTGATCGAGCGCATCCGCGGCGGCCAGTGGGCGCAGGGCGCGCTGAGCCAGGTGGTGCTGGCGCACGTGCGCACCTTCGAAATGATGGAGGATCCGTACCTGCGCGATCGCGCCACGGATCTGCGCGATCTGGGGCGGCGCGTGCTCGCGCACCTGCAGGCCGGCTCGCGCGGTGTGATCGATTACCCCGAACGCACCGTGCTGGTCGGCGAGGAGATCCCGGCCGCGCTGCTCGCCGAGGTGCCCGAGGCGCGGCTGGCGGCGATCGTGTCGGTATCGGGTTCCGGCAACTCGCACGCCGCGATCCTCGCGCGCGCGATGGGTGTGCCCAGCGTGATGGGCGCGGTGGATCTGCCGTTCGCGGAGATCGACGGCGCCGAGATCGTGGTCGACGGCCACGAGGGCCGGGTGCTGATCGATCCCGCGCCCGAGCTGCGCCAGCAGTACCTCGAGGCGATGGAGGCCGAGCGCGCGCTGGCGCGCGAGTTCGAGAGCACGCTCGATCTGCCGTGCCAGTTGGGCGACGGCCGGCCGGTGCGCCTGTTCGTGAACACCGGCCTCGATTCGCAGCTGATGCGCACGCTCGGCCGCGGCGCCGAGGGCGTGGGGCTGTACCGCACCGAGATCCCGTTCCTGATGCGCGAAAGCTTCCCGACCGAGGAAGAGCAGCGCCTGATCTACCGTGCGCAGCTCGAGGCCTTCGCGCCGCGGCCGGTCACGATGCGCACGCTGGACATCGGCGGCGACAAGGCGCTGCCGTACTTCCCCATCGAGGAGGCCAACCCGTTTCTCGGCTGGCGCGGCATCCGCGTGACGCTGGACCACCCGGAGATCTTCCTCGCGCAGGTGCGCGCGATGCTGAAGGCGAGCGTCGGGCTCGACAACCTGCGCGTGATGCTGCCGATGATCAGCAGTACGCAGGAACTCGACGACGCGCTCGTGCTGCTGGCGCGTGCACGCACGGAAGTCGCCGAGGAAGGCTGGGCGATCGCGACGCCGCAGGTGGGCGTGATGATCGAGGTGCCGGCGGCCGTGTACCAGGCGGCGGATCTGGCGCGGCGCGTGGATTTCCTCTCGGTCGGCAGCAACGACCTCACGCAGTACCTGCTGGCGGTGGACCGCAACAACGCGCGCGTCGCCGCGCTCTACCATCCTTACCATCCCGCGGTGCTGCACGCGCTCGTGAGCGTCGTCGAGGCCGGGCACGAGGTAGGCCGACCGGTCGGGATCTGCGGGGAGTTCGCCGGCGATCCCGGCGCGGCGCTGCTGCTGGTCGCGATGGGCTACGACACCCTGTCGATGAACGCGACCAGCCTTGCGCGGGTGAAGGCAACGCTGCGGTGCTTCTCGCTCGTCGATGCCGAGGAACTGCTGGCCACCGTGTTGCGCCTCGACGATGCGCGGCGCATCCGGGCCTCGGTCGAGGAACGCCTGCGCGCCGGGGGCGTCGCGCTGCGCCCGTTGGTCCGGGCTGTGCCCGGACTTTTGTTCGGCCACCGGCCGAACCTACGGTGGGGACAACTGTTGCAGCAACTGCGCCAGCGCCGCGTCGCTGGGGGTGCGGGCCAACGCGTCGCGGGCCACCGCGGTGGCGTCGGCGACACGACCGCTGTCGGC
>CAUJIL010000128.1 GCA_963204845.1 Pseudomonadota bacterium
CCACGTAGAGATAGGTGTCGGGGTTGCGGCGCGCACGATGGACCGCGCAGATCAGCTTCACCGCCTGCCCTCGCGCGCCAGCATCAGCAGTTCCTCCCCGATCACCGTCCGCCGCCAGCCGTCGAGAAGCGCCGGTGCCGCCTGCCCTGCCACGCCATCGACCCAGCGCAGCAGCTCCTCGAAATCGCGCCGCCGCGCAAGCATCTCCGGCGCCACGCCGAGCGCCCCGGCGCGCTCCACGGTGTGCGCGCGCAGGCGTTTCAGCCGTTTGCCCTGCGGCGCATCGAGCGGCGCCGGCACCGGTGGCGGCAGTTCCTCGGCCGCCAGCGCGAGCGCGCCGGCCACCGCGGCCAGCAGCGCGCCGCCGTGACGGCGTCGCGTGCCCTCGGGCAGCTCGGCGACGGCCGCGAGATCCGCCTCGCGGCGCGGCTGCAGCTGTGCGAGATCGAGCAGCACCGCATCGGCGAGCAGCCAGCTGCGCGGCAGGTCGCGGCTGCGCGCCAGGTCCTCGCGCCAGGCGTGCAGCGCGCGCAGCACCGCAAGCCCACGCCGGTCCAGGCGCCATGCACCGCCGACCGCCCGGTAGTCGGCCATGCCGCGGCCGCGGAAGCGCGCGAGCGTCGCGGCACACTCCGCCAGCGCCCACTCGCCGTTCGCGCTCCCCGCAATCCGTCCCGCGAGTCTGTGCCACAACGGCAGCAGGAACGCCACATCCTCGGCCGCGTAGTGCAGTTGCGCCGGCGACAGCGGCCGCTGCAGCCAGTCGGTGCGCGTCTCGGACTTGTCGAGCTGCACGCCGAGTTCGGCGGCGAGAATCTTCTGGCAGCCGACCGACAGCGGATGCCCGCTGAAGGCGGCGACGATCTGGGTGTCGACCAGCGGTTCGGGCAGCGCGCCGAGGCGACGCTCGCAGACCTCGAGGTCCTCGGAGCAGCTGTGCATGATCTTGGTCACGTGCGGCGCCGCGAGCAGTTCCCCGAGCGGCTCCAGATCGGCGATCGCCAGTGGATCGACCAGGAAACAGCCGTGGCCGTCGCAGACCTGGAACAGCGCCGCCTGCGCGTGGAAGGTGCGCACCCGCATGAACTCGGTGTCGAGCGCCACCGCCGCGCAGTCGAGCCAGCCGCGCGCGGCCTCCTCGAGGTCGGCGCGCGTCGCGAGGTAACGCACCGGCATGCCGTTGAAGGTTTCCAGCACCGGCGCGCTCATAACGGCTTGCGTCCCTGCAGCGCGTGCAGCAGCGTCCCGCCGTCGACGTACTCGAGTTCGCCGCCGAGCGGAACCCCGTGCGCGATCCGGGTCACCGTGACGCCGGGTTCGCGCAGGCGCTCGGTGATGAAGTACGCCGTCGCCTCACCCTCGATGGTGGGGTTCGTCGCGAGGATCACCTCGCGGATGCCTTCCTCGCGCACGCGCCGGATCAGTTGCTCGAGTCCGAGTTCCTCGGGGCCGATGCCGTCGATCGGCGACAGCCGCCCGAGCAGCACGAAATAACGCCCCGCGTAGCCTCCCGCCTGTTCGATCGCGAGCACGTCCGCCGGTGTCTCGACCACGCACAGCGTGGTGGCGTCGCGCCGCGCGCTGGCACAGATCGGGCACAGCGGCGTCTCGCTGAGGTTGCGGCAGCGTTCACAGCGCCCCACGCACTCGAGCGCGCGAGCGAGCGTCTGCACCAGGTGCGCGCCGCCGGCGCGATCGCGCTCGAGCAGGTGCAGCGTCATGCGCTGCGCCGAACGCGGCCCGACGCCGGGCAGGCACTGGAACGCCTCCATCAGTTGGTCGATCAGGGGACCGAAGCGCATCGTCACGTCGGCCGGCCCCTCAGAACGGCATCCGGAAGCCGTCGGGCAACGTGAGCCCGCCGGCCGCGCCGGCCAGGCGCTCGCGCTGCAGCGTCTCGACCCGGCGCACCGCGTCGTTCACGGCCGCGGCGATCAGGTCCTCGATCACCTCGCGGTCCTCGCCAAGCAGCGAGGGCTCCAGATGCACGCGCCGCACGTCGTGGCGCCCGCTCATCGTCACGCGCACCAGCCCGCCGCCGGCCTCACCGTGAACGTCCTCTTTGGCGATGTCCTCCTGCGCTGCGCGCATCTGCTCCTGCAACTGCTGCGCCTGCGCCATCAGTTCCTTCAGCCCCTTCATCGGTCTTCACCCCCATCGGTTGCGCTGGCGCGCGCGGCGATCGAATCGCGATGCAGCCGCGCCGCGAAGCGCTCTACCAGCAGTCGCACATTGGCGTCGGCATCGATGGCCGCCACCGCCTCGCCGTGGCGCTCGGCGGCGCGCCGGGTGGTGCGCTGCGCCGGCGTCTCGGCCCCCGGCTCGCCGACGCGCAACGTCACCGTGACCGCCTCGCCGAAACGCGCCGCGAGCGCCGTTGCGATGCGCTGGTCGATCTGCGGCTGGTGCAGGATCTCGCGTCCGTCCTGCAGCACCAGCTGCAACGTCGACCCGTCGACCCCTTCGGGCACGCAGTGCTCGGCCACCGAACGCGCGATGCCGGGCAATTCGAGTTCGTCGAGCACCCGGTGCCAGTTTGCCGCGCCGACCTCGGCGAGCCGCGTGGCAGGCGCCACGACCGGCGGCGCGGGCTGTGCATCAGGTGCGGGCACGACCGGCGGCGGGCGTGGTTCGACACGCGGTGCCGGCGGCGCACCGGAGGCCCGCACGGCCTCCGGCTCAGGCTTTTTTGCCGGGGCGACCGCCTCCTGCACGGCAGGCGGCACGCGCGTGGCTGGTGGCGCCGCACCGCTGGCCGGCGCCGTGCGCGCGTCGGCGGCACGCGCCGGACGGAACGCGAGCATGCGCAGCAACGCCATCTCGAAACCGCTGCGCATGTCCGGCGCCTGCGCCAGGTCGCGCCGGCCGGCCAGTCCGACCTGATAATACAGTTGCACGTCGGCCGGCGCCGCCTGCTGCGCCCAGCCGGCGATGCGCTCGCGCTCCGTGTGCAGCGCGGCGAGCGTCGCCGGCACTGCCTGCGCCAGCGCTACACGGTGCAGCAGCGCGAGCAGATCGGAGAGCGCGCGCTCGAAATCGCTGCCGTGCGCCGCCATCGTCGCGATCACGTCGAGCGCCTGCGCGGCGTCCGCGCCCATCAACGCATCGACCAGCGCGCGCAGCATCTCGCGATCGACGTGCCCGAGCATCTCGGTCACCGCGGTCGCCTCGATGCGACCCGCGCAGTGCGCGATCGCCTGGTCGGTGAGGCTCAGCGCATCGCGCATGCTGCCTTCGGCGGCCGCCGCGAGTTCCCACAGCGCCGTTTCCTCGAACGCGATGCCCTCCTCCTGCAGCACGTGCGCGAGGTGGCCGGCGATCTGCTCCGGACTGAGGTTCTTCAGGTGGAACTGCAGGCAGCGCGAGAGTACCGTCGCCGGCAGGCGCTGCGGGTCGGTGGTAGCGAGCAGGAACTTGACGTGCGGAGGCGGCTCCTCGAGCGTCTTCAGCAGCGCGTTGAACGAGTGCGTCGAGAGCATGTGCACTTCGTCGATCAGGTAGACCTTGAAGCGACCGCGCGCCGGGGCGTACTGCACGTTCTCGAGCAGGTCGCGCGTGTCCTCGACCTTGGTGCGCGAGGCGGCATCGACCTCGAGCAGGTCGACGAAGCGACCCTCCGCGATCTCGCGGCACGCCGCGCAGTCGCCGCACGGCGTCGCCGACACGCCGTGCTCGCAGTTCAGGCATTTGGCGATCAGCCGCGCCAGCGTCGTCTTGCCGACGCCGCGCGTGCCGGTCAGCAGGTAGGCATGGTGCAGCCGCTGGCGCTCGAGCGCGTTGACCAGCGCGCGCAGCACGTGCTCCTGCCCGACCATCTGCGCGAAGGTCTGCGGGCGCCAGCGTCGCGCGAGTACCTGGTATGACATGCGGTCAGGACGTTTCCGGATGGCGTGGACGGACGGGATTATAACCACCCGTCGCGCGAAGGGTGGCAGCCCCGGCCAGCGACACCCCGGCACACGCGTCGACGAGTACCGTTGCTCCCTTCCGGGCCTGGCGGGGTTCCTCATCCAGCGTTGCGAGGGCACCGACCGGGACTGCCCTTGAAACGTGGTGGCCGTCCGGGCGAGCGCGGCATTATGCGCGAACACCCCCCCTCCAGCAAGGCCGCGCCGCCCACCGCACGGGGCGCCGCCGACTGTTCCGCCGGGGGTCCGCGCAGCGCTTGACATTTGAATTTACGCATGGGAAGAATGCCGCGCCCCGCGCACTGGAGCCTGCAATCGTGAGTCCCGTCCATGCCCTTGGCCGCGGCAGTGAAGCCTGCTAATCGAGGTTCCGGATGCCGCCGTTGCCTGTGATCGAGATCGACAAGCGGATTCTCAAGGACGACTACTGCAACTACGACCTGATCGCCCGCTGCTGGAACGACGAGTACCGCGGGCGCGTATGGAAGAACAAGCAGCGCGTGGCCGACTTCGAGGGTTCCGACCTCGACCGGATCATGCTGGAACTGCGCGCGATCGTCGACGGGATCCAGGCCGAGAAGCGCCGCCAGCGCGGCCGCCGCAAGCCCACGCCGCGCGAACTCGCCGACGCGA
Source organism: Pseudomonadota bacterium (assembly GCA_963204845.1). Lineage (GTDB taxonomy): Bacteria > Pseudomonadota > Gammaproteobacteria > Pseudomonadales > UBA5518 > UBA5518. The sequence goes on from CAUJIL010000128.1 coordinate 4,542, forward strand.
TCCTCGCCATCGACTTCAAGCTCTCGCGGGCGCAGAAGATGATGCTCGCGATCCATGCCAAGTCGCCCGGACAACGCATCACCGTGCGCGCGATCGGTCGCGTCGGCGACTACGCCTCGGCCGAGGCTGCCTTCGAGGAGTACGCCGAAATCGCGCGCCGCGTCTGCGACGAGCTGGCGTACCAGCCCGGCAGCCGGCGCAAGGACCATTACCCCGGCATCACGCTGCTGTTCCTCGAGGACGTGGGAATCGGCTCGGTGACCCACGACACCGCGCTGACGCTGCGTCCGGAGATCGTGAAGGCGCTCGAACTGCTCGCCTGGTGAGCCCGCTCAGCCGGGCTCCTGCGGCAACCAGCGCAACCTGAGCGCGGCGGCGCCGGCCGGCGCCGCGAAACCCTCGCAGATGCACAGATCCGCCACCGCGGCCAGTTCGCCGTCGACGAACAACAGCGGCAGCCGTGCGCGCAGCCACGGCGGCACGCCGTATTCCTGTGCCAGCTGCCCCAGCGTCTTGCCCGGCCGGCCCACCGGCCGGCAGCGCAGCGCCGGTGAACCGAAGTCGATCCGGTGCTCGCGGCCCGGGCGTACGCCGGCGCCGGTGCAGCGCTGCAACTCGACCAGTCCGGCGCCCTCGATCCGCGCCGACTCGCCCGGCGCGAGCACGATCCCGGCCGCCGGCGGCGGCTCGTGCGCCGCCACCGCGTAGAGGCGTTCGCGGTAGCGCCGGATCGCGACGTCGCCCAGCACCAGCGCCGGCTGGGCGTCGGCGCGCGCCGCGATCACTTCCTCGCGCAACGTCTGCAGCGCGCGCGCATCGGGCGTGGTGGCCGTGTGCATCGCGAGCCAGGCGCGCAGCAGCGCATCGGCGCGCGCGCTCGACAGCCGTTGCCACGGGGCGAGACCGAGATACGGCTGCCCGAAGCGGTCGATGCCGGCGCAGGCCGCGAGATCCTCGCGCGTACGCTCGGCGCAGATGTCGGCCGCCTGCGCGAGGTTGTGCGCCGCGCGCGCGATCGCCGACGCCGCCCCCGGGAAACGCTCGAGCAGGGGCGGCAGCACGCGGTGGCGCAGGAAATTGCGGTCGTACTCCAGGCGCGCGTTGGAGGGATCCTCGATCCACTCCAGTCCCGCGGCGAGCGCGTGGCCGCGCAGCTCCTCGCGTGGCACCTCGAGCAGCGGACGGCACAGCCGCGCCTGCCCGCAACCGCGCTCGTGCGGCATTCCGGCCAGCCCGGCGACGCCGGCGCCACGCACCAGCCGCAACAGCACGGTCTCGACCTGGTCGTCGCGGTGGTGCGCCAGCAGCAGCAGGTCGCCCGGCGCGCAGAAGGCCTCGAACTCCCGGTAGCGCGCCGCGCGCAGCGCCTCCTCCGACACCGGCGCGGCAGCGTCGCGCCCCGGCTCGGCGCGCCGCGCGAAATATTCGATTCCGAGGTCGGCACACACGCCGGCGCAGTGACGGCTCCACGCCGCCGAGGCCGCGTTCACCCCATGGTCGACGTGCAGCGCGACCAGCGTCGGCACGCGGGCATCCCTCGCGCGCAGCCGCGCGCACAGATCGAGCAATACGTGGGAATCCAGTCCGCCGCTGTAGGCCACCACCCAGCGCCGCGCCGCAGGATGCTCCGTCAGCAGCGGCAGCAGCGGCGCGGGCTGCATCAGGGCCCCGCGTTCAGCGGCTGCCGTAGGACATAAGGCGCTGGAAGCGCGTCTCGAGCAGTTCGTCGAGCGGGATCGCGCGCAGGCGGCCGACTTCGGCGACCAGGTGCTCGCGGATGCGCTGCGCCGTCGTGTCGACGTCGCGGTGCGCCCCGCCCAGCGGCTCCGGGATCGTCGCATCGACGATGCCGAGCTCCTCCAGCACGCTCGAGGTGAGGCCCATCGCCTCGGCCGCCTCGGGCGCCTTGTCCGAGGTCTTCCAGATGATGTTCGCGCAGCCTTCCGGCGAGATCACGAAGTAGGTCGAATACTGCAGCATCGCGAGATGGTCGCCGACGCCGATACCGAGCGCGCCGCCCGAACTGCCCTCGCCGATCACCACGCAGACGATCGGCGTGCGCAGCCGCGACATCACCGCGAGGTTCTGCGCGATCGCCTCGCTGATGCCGCGCTCCTCCGAGTCGATCCCGGGATACGCACCCGGCGTGTCGATCAGCGTGACCACCGGCAGCCCGAAACGCTCGGCGAGCTCCATCAGCCGCATCGCCTTGCGGTAGCCCTCGGGCTTCGGCATGCCGAAGTTGCGCCGCACCTTCTCGGGGACGCCGCGTCCCTTCTCCTGGCCGACCACCATCACCGGCGTGCCGTCGAGGCGCGCGAGCCCGCCGACGATCGCGTTGTCGTCGGCGAACTTGCGGTCGCCGTGCAACTCGTCGAAATCGGTGAACACGCGTTCGATGTAGTCCAGCGTGTACGGGCGGCGCGGATGGCGCGCGACCTTCACAACCTGCCACGGCGTGAGGTTCGCGTAGATCTTCTCGGTGAGCCGGTCGCTCTTCAGGCGCAGCTTCTCGATCTCGTCGCCGATGTTGATCTGGTTGTCGTTGCCGACCAGACGCAGTTCCTCGATTTTCGCCTCGAGCTCGGCGATCGGCTGTTCGAAATCGAGATAGTTCGGGTTCATCGGGGAGTTCGTGGCCCGCAGCGTGTCGAAGGGTCGCCAAGCTTAGCAAGGCGACCGCCAAAGTTCCATGCGCCCCGAGTCAGCCGTAGTGCAGTTCCACCCGCGCCGCGCCGAAGCGCTCGCGCAGGCGCGCGAGTGACTCCTCGTCGGGCGGGACGCGCCACGCCGAGCCGAGGCTGAGCTCGGCGCGCGCCGCCGGCGCGGTGTACACCACGCGCACGGCGCAGCCGTCGGCGCCCCGGCCGCCGCCGAGCAGCTGCCCGAGCGCGTCGGGAAAACCGGCGACGAAATCCCCGGCGTCGAGGTGCAGCACGAGCTCGCGCGCGAAGCGCCGGCGTGCCTCGGCGAGCGTGTACGCCGCGCTCGCGCGCATGCGCAGCTCGCCCGAGACGTCGTCGTGGGACACCACGCCCTCGACGACGAGGATGGCGTCCTTCACCACCTGCTCGCGGCAGCTGCCGTAGCACTCGGCGAACATCGCGACCTCGATACGTGCGGTGCGGTCGTCGAGCTGCACGAACGCGATGTCGTCGCCGCGGCGGTTCTTGATCGCGCGCATGCCGACCACGAGCCCCGCGATGCGCTGCGGTTCCTGTTCGGCGCGCAGCTGCGCGATGCGGTTGCGCACGAACTGCGCGAGCTCGGCCTCGTGGTCGTCGATCGGATGACCGGTGATGTAGAGCCCAAGCGTCTCCTTCTCGCCGCGCAGTCGCTCGCGCGCGCTCCACGGCCGTGCACGGCGGAATTCGGCGTAGACGTCGGCGTCCGCGTCGGGAACGGCCTCGGCGAACATGTCGAGCAGGCCGACATCGGCCGCGTGCGCCTGTTGCTCGGCGGCCTTGATCGCCTCGTTCATCGCGGCCATCAGCACCGGCCGCGGCGCGCCCAGGCTGTCCAGCGCGCCGGAGCGGGTCAACGCCTCGACGGCACGCTTGTTGACCTTGCGCGCGTCGGTGCGCCGGCAGAAATCGAACAGGTCCCGGAACGGACCGCCGTCGGCGCGCGCCGCGACGATGCTTTCGACCGGACCCTCGCCGATGCCCTTGATCGCACCGAGCCCGTAGACGATCGCCCCGCGCGCATCGACCGTGAAGCGGAACTCGCTGGCGTTCACGTCGGGCAGCACCAGCGGCAGGCGCATGTGCCGGCATTCCTCGACGAACACCACGATCTTGTCGGTGTTGTGCATTTCCGAGGACAGCACCGCCGCCATGAACTCGGCCGGGTAATGGTGCTTCAGCCACGCGGTCTGGTACGACACCAGCGCGTAGGCCGCCGAGTGCGACTTGTTGAACCCGTAGCCGGCGAACTTCTCCATCAGGTCGAAGATCGGGCCGGCCACCTCGCCCGCGATGCCGTTGTCGGCGGCACCGGCGAGGAAGATCGCACGCTGCTGCGCCATCTCCTCGGCCTTCTTCTTGCCCATCGCACGGCGCAGCAGGTCGGCACCGCCGAGCGTGTAGCCCGCCAGTACCTGCGCGATCTGCATCACCTGCTCCTGGTACAGGATCACCCCGTAGGTGTTTTCGAGCACCGGCTCGAGCAGCGGGTGCGGGTATCGCACCACCGCGCGGCCGTGCTTGCGGTCGATGAAGTCGCCGACCATCCCGGACTCGAGCGGCCCCGGGCGGTACAGCGCCACCAGCGCCACGATGTCCTCGAAACAGCTCGGCTTCAGGCGCTTGATCAAGTCCTTCATCCCGCGCGATTCGAGCTGGAACACGGCCGTGGTCTCGGCGCGCGCGAGCAGCGCGTAGACGGCCGGGTCGTCGAGCGGCAGGCGCGTGATGTCGATCGCGTGCTCGCGGGCGGCGGCGCGCTTGCGGTTGATGATCGCCAGCGCCCAGTCGATGATCGTCAGCGTGCGCAGACCGAGGAAGTCGAACTTCACGAGCCCGACCTTCTCGACGTCGTCCTTGTCGAACTGCGTGACCAGCCCGCCGCCCGCGTCGTCGGCATACAGCGGCACGAAATCGGTCAGCCGCGTCGGCGCGATCACCACCCCGCCGGCGTGCTTGCCGACGTTGCGCGCCAACCCCTCGAGCTTGAACGCCATCTCCATGATCTCGGCGACTTCCTCGTTCTGGGCCACGAAGTCGCGCAGCGCCTGCTCCTGCTGCATCGCCTTGCCGAGCGTCATCCCGACCTCGAAGGGGATCATCTTCGACAGGCGATCGGCGAGCGCGTAGGACTTGCCCTGCACGCGCGCGACGTCGCGCACCACGGCCTTCGCCGCCATCGTGCCGAAGGTGATGATCTGCGACACCGCCTCGCGCCCGTAGCGCTCGGCAACGTAGGCGATCACCCGGTCGCGCCCCTCCATGCAGAAGTCGACGTCGAAGTCCGGCATCGACACGCGCTCGGGGTTGAGGAAGCGCTCGAACAGCAGGTTGTACGGCAGCGGGTCGATGTCGGTGATCCCGAGCGCGTAGGCGACCAGCGAGCCGGCCCCCGAGCCGCGCCCAGGCCCCACCGGCACCCCGTTGTCCTTCGCCCAGCGGATGAAGTCCATCACGATCAGGAAGTAGCCCGCGAAGCCCATCGTGTCGATGGTCTGCAACTCGAAGTCCAGCCGCTCGCGATAGCCCGGCTCGCGCGCCCCGCCGTCGTCCATGCGCGCCAGCCGCGCCGTCAGCCCGTCGTGCGCCGCGCCGCGCAGGAATTCGCCGATCCACATGCCCTCGGGCACCGGATAGTCCGGCAGGTACACCTTGCCGAGTTCGAGCTTCAGGTTGCAGCGGCGCGCGATCTCGACGCTGTTGGCAAGCGCCTCCGGGATGTCCACGAACAGTTCGGCCATCTCCGTGGCGCTGCGAAGGTACTGCTCGGGGCTGTAGTTGCGCGGCCGGCGCGGGTCGTCCAGCGTGCGGCTTTCGTGGATGCACACGCGCGCCTCGTGCGCCTCGTAGTCGTCGCGATCGAGGAAACGCACGTCGTTGGTCGCGACCACCGGACAGTCGTGGCGCACCGCGAGCGCTACCGCGAGGTGCAGGTACTCCTCCTCGCGTGCGCGCCCGGTGCGGCTCAGTTCGAGGTAGAAACGGTCCGGGAACGCGGCCATCCACCAGCCGAGCAGTTGATCGGCCTGCTCGGCGCGTCCGCCGAGCAAGGCCTGCCCGAGGTCGCCGTCGCGACCGCCGGACAGCGCAATCAGTCCGCCGGCACACTCGGCGATCCACGCGCGCGGCAACAGCGGCCGGCCGAGTTGCTGCGCCTCCAGCCAGCCGCGCGAGACCAGCCGGATCAGGTTGCGGTAGCCCTCCTGCGAGCAGGCGAGCAGCGTCACGGCCGCGCTCTGGCCGTCGTGCTCGACGCGCACGTCGCACCCGGCGATCGGCTTCAGGCCGGCCGACTGCAGCTCCTTGTAGAACTTGATCAGCGCGAACAGGTTGTCCTGGTCGGTCAGCGCAACCGCCGGCATGCCGAGTGCGGTCGCGCGCGCGGCGAGTTCCTCGACGCGCACCATGCCGTCGACCAGCGAGAACTCCGAGTGCAGCCGGAGGTGAACGAATGCGGTGCTCATGGACGCCTCAGCGGGAATCGGCGGCGTATTGTGCGGCGGCGGCGCGCACCGGCGCAAAGGACATCCGGTGCACCGGACTGGCGCCGAGGCGCACCAGCGCCGCCACGTGCGCCGCGGTCGGATAGCCCTTGTGGCGCGCGAAGCCGTAGCCGGGATGACGCTCGTCGAGCCGGCGCATCTCCTCGTCGCGCGCCACCTTCGCGAGCACCGAGGCGGCGCTGATCGCGGGCACGAGGTCGTCGCCGCCGACCACGGCCACGGCACGCCACTCCCAGGCGGGCAGCCGGTTGCCGTCGACCAGCACCGCCGCGGGCGGCGGCGCGAGCGCCTGCACCGCGCGCCGCATCGCCAGCAGGCTGGCTTGCAGGATGTTCAGCGCGTCGATCTCGGCGACGCTGGCGCGCGCCACCGACCACGCGAGCGCCTCCGCGCGCACCGCTTCGGCCAGCGTCTCGCGGCGGGCGGCGCTGAGCTTCTTCGAGTCGCGCAGCCCGGGCAGCATGCTGCCGGGTGCGAGGATCACCGCGGCCGCGAACACATCACCGGCCAACGGTCCGCGGCCCGCCTCGTCGACGCCCGCCACGCGCACGCCACTCGCCAGCAGTTCCCGCCAGTCGTCCATCAGGGTCTGCCCCGGCGCGCCAGCGCGAGCACCGCCTCGGCCGCGCGCACCGCGGCGCCGCAGCGCAACTCGGCGTGCAGCGCGTCGAAGCGCGCAGCGAGCACGGCGCGCCGCGCCTCGTCGTGCAGCAGCCGCAGCAGTTCGTCGGCCAGCGCGCGCGGCTGCACCGCGTCCTGCAGCAGCTCCGGCACCAGCGCCTCGCCGGCGAGAATGTTCGGCAGCGCGACCCAGCGCGTGCGCAGCATGCGCGAGATCAGCGCGTGCGAAATCGCGGCCATGCGGTAGGCGGTGACCATCGGCAGCTTGAACAGCATCGCCTCGAGCGTCGCGGTACCGCAGGCGACCAGCGCCAGGTCAGCCGCCTCGAGCGCACCGTGCGAATCGCCCGCGAGCAGCCGGAACGCGGGCGCCGACGGCCGGTCGCGGAGCAGCGTGGCGAGCAGCGTGCGCGCGCGCTCGTCGACCGCCGGCAGCACGAAACGCAGGCCTGGCGACTCGCGCAGGCAGATGTCGCAGGCCGCCAGGAACGGCGGCGCCAGGCGCGCGAGTTCCCCGGCGCGCGACCCCGGCAACACCGCGATCACCGGCCCGCCCGGCTCCAGCCCGAGGCGCGCGCGTGCCGCCGCACGGTCGGGCACCGGCGCGATGCGATCGGCCAGCGGATGTCCGACGTAACAGGCCTGGACGCCGTGGGCGGCGTACAGTTGCTGCTCGAAGGGGAACAGGGTCAGCATCAGATCCACGCTGCGCCGGATCGTCGCGATCCGCCCGCTGCGCCACGCCCACACCGAGGGGCTGACGTAGTGGGCCACCGGGATGCCGCCGGAGCGCAGGCGGCGTTCGAGACCGAGGTTGAAGTCGGGCGCGTCGATGCCGACGAATACGGCCGGCCGCTCGCGCAGGAACTCGCGCGCCAGCGCGCGGCGCAGGCCGAGCAGTTCCGGCAGCCGCCGCAGCGGTTCGACCAGGCCCATCACCGCGAGCCGCTCGGCAGGGGCGAGGATGCGCATCCCCTGCCGGCGCATGCGTTCACCGCCGACACCGCGTGCCGCCAGCGCCGGCACGCGCATCGCCAACGCCTGCAGCAGATCGGCGCCGAGCAGGTCTCCGGAGTGTTCGCCAGCCACCAGGCCGACGTGCAGCACGTTGTCTGCGGTCATCCCGCCGCTGCCGCTCAGCGCGCGATTCCGCGCGTGGCCACCGCGATCGACTCGGCGAACTCGCGCACCGCCTCATGTTCCGCCGAGAGTTCGGCGAGCGCGCGCAGCGCCTCGTCGACCGTAAGTTTCTGGCGGTAGACGATGCGATAGGCGAGTCGCAGCG